>CAIZDF010000616.1 GCA_903931645.1 uncultured Tolumonas sp. | reverse complement strand
TCCCGCCACGGTAAAAAGGAAGGGTCATGCGCGATATCCTGACACAGTTGCATCTTCCCATTGCGAACCGCTCGCCCGGAAGGTCCCATACCGATTTCCGTTTCAGACCATATCAGCTTTGCTGCATCCAGATAACCTTCGTCAAAGCCTGCACTTGCCATCACCTTAATGGATTTATTTTCATCATAAATCACGTAACCCACCCAGGCCATCAGGAAACCGCGCTGATTGACGATCTCATTGCAGACAGACAGCATCAACTCACTCTCATCGGTTGCATGCACCATAGTGGTGTTAATACGACTCCTTGCCAGAAGCACGCGGTTGGCATGTGCAATCGCTGTTTCTGCTTGTTTTTGTTCGGTAATATTATCCAAGATATGAACCGAGTAGAGATAAATACCCTTCTCGTCCCGGATGGCATATGCGCGTGCACGAAAACTTGTGCCACCAATTTCGAGTTCTTCTTGTGAGTCTTCAAGCAACTGCTGGCAGCTGGGCATCAGCACATTGGTCAGCGGGAAAACTTGATAGTAAGGCTGACCGATAATTTGCTTGAAAGGGATACCGGCCTGTTGCTGGTACGCCTTATTGCAACGCAGAACACGGAAATCTTTGTCGTGCGTGAAAATTGGGTCGTTAATCGCATCCAGTGCATTGATCCATTCACTATGTGCGTATGCAAGCTTCTTGCGTTCAGATTCCTGACTATCAAGTTCTTGCTGACGTTGAAGAGCGGACTCCAGTCGCTTACGCTCTGTGATATCGGTCAACGTGATTCGTATGCTCGTTGCCAGATCTTTGGCTGCTATGCTCAGACAACTCAATTGAGCGTAGAAATCTGCACCATCACCACGCCGCAACATAAGTTCAATACTAGAATCTTCGCTTTGTTTCACCGCATGCAGAAAAAACAAGCGCCATCGATCCTGTTCAGCAGGTACAATAAATTGATTAAAACGAACTCGGATCAGATTTTTACGCTCAATCCCTAGTAAATTAGAGGCGGTTAAATTTCCTTCAGTAATGACGCCTTCGCAACTAAGGGTGAGATAGCCGACCGGTGCAAAATCATAAAGGTGCACGTAGCGCTCACGGGATTTCTCCACTTCAACCTGAGCCTCACGCAGATTCTCATTCTGCATCTCAAGTTCAATCTGGTCCACCTGCAATTCATACAGCAACTCTTCTGTAGAACGAGCTGACAAATTAAGCAGCTGCCTGTCCGCCAGCTTAGCCTTGGCGGCTCGGCGCAGTGCATCCACATCTTGCCGTTTATTGCTCATACACCACTCGCATCATTTAGCACCAGTGAATTTAATGAACCATCTCATGACTGTTCTATTATTGTCAGATAGGCACATCTCCTATATTCAGAACAAAAGGATAGCGCTCACCATACGGCACGATACCATCGCCGGCACAAGGATTCAAGGAATCAAGGATTCAATGAAATCTCATACATCTTCAGCTTACTGTGCATCGTTTTGTAGTCAATTTTAAGCAGACGTGCTGCCAGTGCCTTGTTGCCCTTGGCCTGCAGCAATGTTTGCAACAACACCATACGTTCAACCTGGGCGATCACGCTCGCGCGTCCCGCCAATTTTTATGATGCGCTGCATTTCGAGCACTCTTAGCAGCGTGCTTTGCACCTCTAGGGGGCAGATTAGCTATTTCATCCAGAAACAATGTGCCACCGGCGGCCATTTCAAACGCGCCAATTTGTGCCTGATGCGCGCCCGTAAAAGCCCCTTTTTTGTGACCGAATAGTTCATTCTCGATCAAGGATTCGGCTATCGCACCACAGTCGAGCGCAACGAATGGTTGATCTGCGCGCAAACTGGCGGCATGGATCGCTCGTGCCACGACCTCTTTACCCGTACCACTATCCCCCTGCAGAAGAACAGATAAATGAGTCTTAGCCACTCGTTCCACGTCGAGCTGAATTCGTCTGACGGCCGCACTCTGCCCCATGATTTCGGATAGGGATTCAACTGATCCTGATAAATCACTTACAAAAGTTGCACCTCAGAGTTGAATCCGCCAAATAATTCAGGCAGTAAAACGAGCAGATTCAAATATACACCGTTAGTTATACTGTCACCCGATAGGTGAATCGCTGATTTTTATAACATATTGATTGGTTTGCGAGCAGCCGCTATGCGGCTTTGCCGGCTTGAAGCATTTCGTAAATTTCGTGCTTTTGCGAGTTACTGCCATAGCCAGCATCCCTGCGAACATCATTCGGCGGTGGGTCAATTTTGCTGACTAGCGTGATAAAGCTTTGCTAATCACAGAAGGAAGCTGCTTGGGCGACTTAATTCGCAGTTGCTTGTTGACATTGAACCGGCCAAAAACAACCTCGATCTCTTTCGGCGTCACCCCGAACTCACGCGCCAGGAATCGAACCATGTGATCGGTCGCACGTCCGGCCACCGGTGCTGCAGTGACGCTGATTTTCAACTGACTTCCCTTGGCCTTGCCGATGGCGTCTCTATTGTCGCTCGGTCTGCCGAGAACATTGAGCACCAGCGTTTCTTTATCCCAAAAACAGAAAGTGCCGGATTGCGGTTTCAATAAAGTGACTCTTCCGGCAACTCGCCATTTACATCGGCAACCAAAATACTGGGTGCGCGATCAAGGTAGTAGAGCACAACGATAAGTCCGATTGTGGCCGCTAGCATCAAATGCGGTCCGAACAACCAGAACACCAGAGGAACCGTAAAGTAAAATGCGCGCATACCGAAGCTGTAAAACTTGCCGGCCCGGTTCAGATGCACCG
>CAIZDF010000615.1 GCA_903931645.1 uncultured Tolumonas sp. | reverse complement strand
CCGTCACAATATGACCCGTATTTAAGGTAAACAGTTTACGTTCTACATACGCCAGCAGATTGTCAGTCAGCTCCATCCCCTGAACAGGAGGGATCTCTCCACGGAACTGGTTTTTATCGACAATCCATTCACTGAAACTCTCAACCGTCACAGCCAGAGGATCTTCTTCATTGGCGGCAGCAGGAGGAACGATACGGTCAACGGCTGAATCAACAAACCCAACATGAGTTTCCAATAAAGCATGGAATTCTGCGGGTAATACCGCCAACACGGCTTGTTTCAGCTGGCTAGTGCCGCGCACCATATTTTCACAGGCAATGATATTAACCGGAGCCATGTTGCCTTGTTCAAAGCGCAGCTGCAAACCTTTGGCAATAGTCGCCGCAATTTTGGCCAGTACTTGTGGGCCAACTGCAGTGGTAATGATATCTGCTTTGATGATCTGATTAATCACATCGTCACTGTTCGCCTGAACAGCAGCAATATGGCGGATAACATCGGTGTGTTGAGCATCGCCCACGACACGTACCTGATATTCCTGAGAATGATTTAGCTGATCAACCAGTTGAGTATTGGCATCAGCAAAGGTCAGCTCTGCGTCTGATTCTGACAGTAATTTACCGATGAAACCACGACCAATATTTCCAGCGCCAAAATGTAATGCTTTCATTTATTTTTACTCCTTAAGATCCTGGGAAAGAAGGCCACCGCAGTGGCCTTCCTGCTGTTACGCTGCGCGATGACCGCTGAGCAGTTCCAGTACGAAATTGACATCCGTAGTGGTTGCTAAACGTTCGATCAGCGATGGATCATCCAGAGTGCGAGTCAGGTTGTTGATCACTTGCAGGTGCTCATCATTACGAGCTGCAATACCAATGACCAGACGCGCTACTTCATCTTTTTCTGGACCAAATTGCACACCGGCAGGGTATTGGCAAATAACAACACCGGTTTTCTTCACTTTATCTTTCGCATCAATTGTTCCGTGTGGTACGGCAATTGATTCACCCAGATAAGTCGATACTAGTTTTTCACGCGCTAACATCGCATCGACATATTCAGGTTCAACACAACCATTGGCCACCAACATCTCACCAGCCATACGAATAGCGGCTTCTTTATTGTCCGCCTTCAGACCGAGACGGATATGTTGTGTGTTCAAAGTAAACAGTGCTGGGTTCAGATTTTCGCCACGATAACCATCATCGTTAGCGGCTACCGCCTTTGGGAGTCGGCCTTCGCCAGCCTCCTGTAACCGAGCAATCAGGTTGTCGTACAGTTGGTTATCCAAGAAGTTATTCAGCGAAATATGCTGTGCATTTGGCGCATGACGACGAGCACGGTCAGTCAGGTCACGGTGCGTGATCACGATGTCCGCTTTTTCATCCAGATTATTGATGGCTTGGTTTACCACGGTAATTGGCAGACCTGCTTTCTCAATTTTCTTACGCAGCAGGCTTGCACCCATCGCGCTAGAGCCCATACCGGCATCACAAGCAACAACAATATGTTTAGCATGCAGTGGCTGATGACCATCATCATTCGCGGCAGCAGAAACACCTTTGCTTTGTTGTTTCATGTCTTTCATTTTGCGGGTAGCGCCTTCCAGGTCTTCTTTAGTATTCGCCGCTTGTTGACGAACAAACACAGAAGCAACCAGGAAAGAAACTGTGGTAGCTGCAGTTACAGAACACAGTACACCGAAGATAGAATCTTTTGGCGTCATCAACAGCACAGCGAAGATAGAACCTGGAGATGCAGGAGATACCAGACCAGCGCCGAATACAGTCAGAGTGAACACACCTGTCATACCGCCAGCGATAACAGCCAGGATCAGACGTGGGTTCATCAGCACGTATGGGAAGTAAATTTCGTGAATACCACCCAGGAAGTGAATGATAGACGCACCAGCTGCTGATTGTTTAGCGTTACCACGACCAAACATCATGTATGCCAACAGGATACCGAAACCTGGACCAGGGTTAGCTTCGATCAGGAAGAAGATGGACTTGCCATGTTCAGTTGCCTGCTGAATACCCAGTGGGGAGAAGATACCATGGTTGATTGCGTTGTTCAGGAACAGAATTTTCGCAGGTTCAACAAAGATAGAAGTCAGCGGTAACAGGCTGTGAGCAACCAAGAAACCTACACCAGCAGCCAATGTGCTAGACAGGATCTTAACAAAAGGTCCGATCAGGTAGAATGCTACAATTGCCAACGCCATACCGATGATACCGGCAGAGAAGTTGTTAACCAGCATTTCAAAGCCGCTTTTAACTTTACCTTCAATGGCACGGTCAAAACGTTTGATAGCAAAACCGCCCAGAGGGCCTGCCATCATCGCACCCATGAACATTGGAATATCAGTACCAACGATAACACCCATAGTGGTAACTGCACCCACTACCGCGCCACGTTCGCCGCCAACTAATTTACCGCCGGTATAACCGATCAATAAAGGCAACAGGTACATAATCATTGGGCCAACCAGTTTGGCTAACGTTTCATTTGGCAGCCAGCCGGTTGGAATAAACAACGCCGTAATAAACCCCCACGCGATAAATGCGCCAATGTTGGGCATAACCATGTTGGAGAGAAAACGGCCAAAATTTTGTATCTTGACCTTGGTATCTGGTGATAGCATAAAACACCCCGTTCGATGCCTGATTAATGGTGGATTGTGATAGCGGATTTGCCGATCCGCGATTTGTTTTGTCTCACTAATAAATCTATCACTTTCCAGACAAATCGGGTTGAGAGCGGGGGCTTTTGTGAGGCACATCAATTATTCATGGCGATCCACCCAGCTTTATCGTGACATTGATCACATAAAATCAGCCACAACTTGGCTATTTAGCACCCCAACACTGCTCCAACCCCCATTTTTTGTGATAGAGATCACTAACCAACCTTCGCTACCCCGACAATAAAAGGTGATTTAAATCACAAAACAAATAAAATACACCAAATGAGTCCATTTTTAGCTATTTTAACGTTTGACCGTAATAAGTTTTGTCGCCCTATGACGTTGTCTGCTACAAATATCTATACTACTGACAAGGGATTGCCGGCATTCCCTTTTTAATCAACAGCGTATGTTTCACCGTATGTAAAAGGACAGACTGATGCCAGGTTCCCGGTGGATAGCATTTTTCTTTATTTGCTGTTTTAGCTCCTTATCCTCTGCTGCTGAACAGATTGTTGTGCAATTGAAATGGGTGAATCAGTTTCAGTTTGCCGGTTATTACGCCGCCGTTGAAAAGGGCTTTTATAAGGCAGCAGGGTTGGATGTCGAATTACGCCCAAATGGTTACAACGGTTCATTTGTTTCACCGGTCGATGCAGTAGTCAAAGGTGATGCCCAATACGGGATATCCAATTCAGGATTGGTGCTGGATTACCTCAATGGTAAACCGGTAGTCGTACTCGCCGCGACATTGCAGCATTCTGCAGTCAGTTGGATCGTGCTGGAAAAATCCGGTATTAAAAACATTCACGATATGGTGAAAAAGCGACTCATGACCGTCTTTCCATTAAGTGAGAGCCTGGAACTATTAGAACCCTTTCGCGCCGAAGGTATCCCACCAGAAAAACTCAATCTCATCCAGACAGGCTTTGATTTACAGCCGCTTATCGATGGAAAAATTGACGCCTACGATGGTTATGTGACCAATGAGCCTTATCTGCTGGAACAAAAAGGTATTCCCTACCGTCTGATCGACCCTCGGACTTATGGCATTGATTTTTATGGTGATGTTTTATTTACTTCCCAGAGTGAGCTGAAAGATCATCCTGAACGAGTAGCTGCCTTTCGCAAGGCAAGTATGGATGGTTGGCGTTATGCGATGGCGAATCCGGAAGAAATTATCGATTTGATCATGCAAAAATACGCGCCACAAAAAACACGCGACCATCTGCGCTTTGAAGCCAAAGCCATGTGGAATCTCATGCAGCCCGACATTATCGAAATTGGGCACATGAACCCAGGGCGTTGGTTGCGTATTGCCGAAGTGATGACTGAGCATCAACGCATTGTTGATGAGCACATGCTAAGTCGATTCATATATGACAGTGAGAAATATCAGCCAAATCTGTCGCGTTATCTGCGCATTGCCACCATATCATCGCTCTTAGCGTTATTATTGGCCGGGATAAGCACCTGGATTTATCGCACCAACCGACGGTTGCAACGCGAAGTCACGGCTCGTCAGCAAGCGGAGCTGCAACTACGTCATCTATCCGAAACAGATGCGTTAACTGGCTTAGCCAATCGCCGTGCCTTTGATCTGCATATGACGCAAGAATTTCAACGTTTTCTACGCTATCGACACCCGTTCAGTGTGGTAATGATTGATATAGACTGGTTTAAGCGGATCAACGATACCTTTGGCCATGCTACCGGCGATCATGTGTTAACTGAATTTGCCTGGCGTTTACGCGATCATATTCGTAAAACAGATTTCCTAGCGCGTATCGGCGGAGAAGAATTTGCCATCCTGATGCCGGAAACCTACCCTCTCGATGCCAGAAAAAGAACGGAACTGCTACAACAGACAATTAACGCCACGCCTTTTCAGCTGGCTGGCGCTTCCGATATGCCACTCATGATCACCGCCAGCTTCGGTATTTCATGTGTCGCCGATAATGACTTAGTTGCAGAGGCCGCATTAACCCGAGCCGATACCGCCTTGTATAAAGCCAAAAACAATGGCCGCAACCAAGTGGTTTTATTTAATGAAGAGAATAAATTAACGTTAGTCGTAGATTGATAAGCTGATGTTGATGAATAAAAAAGCCCCCTATGTTTAGGGGGCTTTTGAGTATGGATCGCGAAAATAGAATTACGCTTTCCACGCCTTCCAAGTATTGATCAGACCATTGGTCGAGCTGTCATGGCTGGTGACTGCCGCAGCAGAATTCAGCTCAGGCAGGATCTTGTTCGCCAGTTGTTTACCCAGCTCAACACCCCATTGGTCAAAACTGAAAATATTCCAAATGATACCTTGTACGAAGATTTTGTGTTCGTACATAGCGATCAGTGCACCCAGTGTTTTTGGCGTCATCTGTTTAAACAGAATGGAGTTGGTTGGGCGGTTACCTTCAAACACTTTAAATGGCACCAGGTCTTTCACCTGTTCCAGTGTTTTACCCGCCGCTAAGAATTCAGCTTCCACCGCTTCTTTCGATTTACCAAACGCCAGTGCTTCAGTCTGAGCAAAGAAGTTAGCCAGCAGTTTCGGATGATGATCGCCCACTGGGTTGTGGCTGATAGCTGGTGCCAAGAAATCACAAGGGATCAGCTTAGTACCCTGATGGATCAGCTGATAGAACGCATGTTGACCGTTGGTACCTGGCTCACCCCAAATGATTGGGCCAGTTTGGTAATCAACCGCATTACCATTACGGTCAACATATTTACCATTCGATTCCATGTTGCCCTGCTGGAAATAAGCAGCAAAACGGTGCATGTATTGGTCATACGGCAGGATCGCTTCGGATTCCGCTTTGTAGAAATTGTTGTACCACAGGCCAATCAGGGCCAACAGCACAGGGATATTTTGTTCATAAGTCGCAGTGGCGAAATGGGTATCCATCTCAAACGCGCCTTCCAGCAGTGCTTCGAAGTTTTCAAAGCCCAGAGACAAAGCGATTGGCATACCGATTGCTGACCAGGAAGAGTAACGACCACCGACCCAATCCCAGAATTCAAACATGTTAGCGGTGTCGATACCAAATTCAGCCACTGCTTTACCATTGGTAGACAGCGCCGCAAAGTGTTTAGCAACATGCGCTTGATCACCAGCAATGTTCACAAACCAGTCACGCGCAGACAGCGCATTGGTCATGGTTTCCTGAGTGGTGAAAGTTTTTGATGCCACCAGGAACAGCGTGGTTTCTGGATCAACATTTTTCAGTGTTTCAGCGATGTGAGTACCATCGACGTTAGAAACAAAATGCATCTGCAGGTGATTTTTGAACGGACGCAGCGCTTCAGTGATCATCACTGGGCCTAAGTCAGAACCACCGATACCGATGTTAACCACGTGCTGGATCGCTTTACCGGTATAACCTTTCCACTCGCCAGAAATGACGTTGTCGCAGAAGGTTTTGATTTTCGCCAGCACCGCGTTTACTTCTGGCATGACGTCTTTACCGTCAACCATCACTGGGCGGTTAGAACGATTACGCAATGCGGTGTGCAGTACGGCACGGCCTTCAGTATGATTAATCTTCTCACCATTGAACATGGCATCAATAGCAGAACGCAGATCCACTTCGTGAGCCAGATCGATCAGCAGATCCAGTGTTTCGTCAGTGATCAGGTTTTTGGAGTAATCCACCAGGATATTATCTTTGTAGGTGGTGGAGAACTTGTCAAAACGAGCAGGGTCTGCAGCAAACAATTCACTCAGCTGACGATCTTTATTCGCCGCGAAATGAGCTTCCAGCGCTTTCCACGCTTTGGTCTGGGTAGGATTGATGTTTTTCATCGTGTCACTATTCCTGAGAGTCGATTAATAAACTTTTATTGTCTGCGCACACGTCTCATAGAGCCCCCACTAACGTATGCACAGTGCCGATGATTCAGCGGGCAGTTTACACCTTTTTGTATGGATTTGCTGCAACCGGCGATCATTGCTGAACCATCTGCCAGAAGGCGTGCAGCAACGGCTCATCAAGTCTTCGTTTGAGAACGCAAAAGCCAACTTCAAACGGCTTGAGTGCCGGTACAGGCTGGATCACGCGCACCTGAGAAGCAAATGTACTGTGTTCAATCACCGCTTCCGGTACCAAACCAATGCCACAATCCAGCGTCACCATACTGACGATGGCTTCATTACCCGCTACTTCGGCATAGATATTCGGGCTAATACCTTTATTGCGGAACCACTGGTCACAGCGTTTTCGCGCCAGCCCCTGCTGCGACACGATCAACGGCACCTGCGACCAATCCGGTTCACCATCTTTCAGCCACTGGCTAACATTCGTGCTATTGCGGGGAGCGATAAACACCAACGGTACCCGCTGCAACAGGCAATATTGCAAGCGCGCGGGCAAGGCATCCGGTCGCGCCGCGATGGCAATATCGGTTTCTTCCTGCAACACCTTATCCACGGCCAGTGCTGCATCGCCGGTTTCCAGTTTTAACTCCAATTGCGGATAACGATGCCGAAACCGTCCCAATACTTCCGGTAACAGAAAATAACTGGCGGTGACGGAACAAAAGACGCGGATCCGCCCTTGCAGCGCTTCACGCGGATGGCGTAAATCATCGCGCAGATCTTGCCACTCCTGCAGCCAGCGTTCAGCAAAACCTAACAGGCGTTTGCCTTCGTTGGTTAACACCACACTGCGGTTATCGCGTTCAAACAACGCACAGCCAGTTTCCTGCTCTAGTCGTTGCATGGTCCGGCTTAATGTCGACGGGCTGACCGCCATTTGATTGGCAGTATTGGCAAAATGCAGCGTATGCGCCAAATGGGTAAATAACGATAAGGTACGGAAATCCATGACTTACTCCACGTTGCAAAAAACGCAATATTTAGTTCTAAATATATCATTTCCAGCAATGTCATTGCTCGTTTATAGTAATGCAGTTTTCGGACTCTGACCGTTATCAGACCCTATACAGCAATCTCAATTTCAGCATGGAGCTATTCCAGATGGCTAACTACTTCAATACCCTGAATCTGCGTCAGCAGTTAGAACAATTAGGCAAATGTCGTTTCATGAACCGTGACGAATTCGCCAGCGAATGCGATTTCCTGAAAGGCAAAAAAGTCGTAATCGTCGGCTGTGGCGCACAAGGCCTGAACCAAGGTCTGAACATGCGTGATTCCGGTTTGGACGTTTCCTACGCTCTGCGCGCAGAAGCGATTGCTGAAAAACGTAAATCATTCAAACAAGCCTCTGAAAATGGCTTCACTGTTGGCACTTACGAAGATCTGATCCCTAATGCGGATCTGGTGGTAAACCTGACGCCGGACAAACAGCATACTGCTGTTGTTAAAGCGGTTATGCCACTGATGAAAGATGGCGCTGCACTTGGTTACTCTCACGGTTTCAACATCGTGGAAGAAGGCACTCAGATCCGTAAAGACATCACTGT
>CAIZDF010000614.1 GCA_903931645.1 uncultured Tolumonas sp. | reverse complement strand
TCGATGTCTCTCTTTGTGTTTCGAGTGGTGGATTGTTAGGGCGTAAAGCACCGGGCCGTGCAGGATTCGCCGGTGTTAGCTTGGTTATTTTCTTAATGCTGGTTTGTCCCATAACAAGATCCTCTTGATATACCCTTTGTACTTGAAATTGCAACATCGTTGACGGCATTCACTCACCCCAATCACATAGCGTTTCTATGCTCATGGGGATTCGCTCACTTGTCGCCTTGCTGCAACTCCAATTACTTTGGGTTAACACCGGGTACAATTAAAATGATATCTTTTATCATTAAACACCCTGAAGTAACTTCAGGGTCAATGCTTTCCAGCGAGATGAATCATGAAAATTGGTGAATTGGCTAAAATAGCGAAATGTTCTGCTGAGACGATCCGGTTTTATGAGAAAGAAGGGCTGTTACCGCCAGCGGCGCGCACCGATAACAATTACCGAGAATATCAGCAATCGCATTTAGAACGCTTACGGTTTATTCGCAATTGTCGGGCGTTTGATATGTCGCATGAAGAGATCCGGCAATTGCTACAGCAAGTTGACTCGCATGCTGACGATTGCCAGACGGTTAACATTCTGCTCGATGAGCATATTTTGCATATTGAACATCGCATTCAGGAATTGATGAGTTTGAAAGGGCAGTTGCAGACTCTACGGCAGCAATGTCAGCAGCAGCAAGGCATTGATGAGTGTGGCATTGTGCAGGGTTTAACGAATCTGGAGTTAACGCCTCACACGGAACGCCACACACATTTAGGTTAATGGTTAAATTCATAATAGATAACAAAAAGATTAAGCATAATGATCACGGTGGCTGATATGGCACCAGCGACAGTGACCCATTTACGACTCACCAAATTGCCCATAAGAGAGCGTTTTGCCGTGAAATATAACAATGGCAGTAACGCAAACGGGATCCCAAAACTCAGCACTACCTGGCTGTACACCAGCACTTTTTGTTCCGATAACCCCATCAAAATCACGAGAATGGCAGGTGCCATAGTGATCAGACGGCGTAACCACAACGGAATGGTGAAATGCACAAACCCTTGCATGACAACTTGACCGGCTAAGGTGCCGACAATCGATGATGACAAACCCGCAACTAATAATGTCAGGCCAAAAATAATACTACCCGCGTTATGACCCATTAACGGGCCCAGCAGTTTGTAACTTTCGGCAATCGATGCGACACCGGTGTGACCGTTATTAAAAAATACGGTAGCGGATAAAATCAGCATTGCCATATTGATCAGACCCGCCAGCGCCATACCGATGATGACATCCAACCGATAATATTTCATGGCCGTATGACGCTCTTCATTGTTGAGCACTTTGATCCGGCTTTGTGACAAAGCAGAATGCAGATAGATCACATGCGGCATCACGGTGGCACCTAAAATCCCGGCGGCCAGAAAGATAGAATAATTGTCAGGAAATTGGGGGATCAATAATCCGCTGGCGATGGTGGCTACATCTGGTTTACCCATGATGATTTCCAACAAAAATCCGGCGGAAACAGAAAGGATCATCGCGCCGATAATTAACTCCAAAGTACGGAAACCATAGCGTTGCATGTATAAAACGATATACGTAATGACACCAGTCAGCATGGCACCGGTAAACATTGAAAAGCCAAATAGCAGATGAAAACCTAATGCAGCGCCAAGAAATTCCGCTAAATCAGTAGAAATCGCCACTATTTCAGCCTGAATCCAATAAAGCCATACCAGTGGGCGGGGAAAATGCTCTCTGATCACCTCAGCCAAATTTTTGCCAGTCGCAAACCCTAAGCGGACAGACAATGTTTGGATCAACATAGCCATGAGATTGGCCCACAAAACTACCCATAGCAGGCCATAACCATAGTGGGAGCCTGCTTCAATATTGGTAGCAAAATTACCTGGGTCGATATAAGCCACGGCAGCAATCATCGCAGGGCCAAGGAAAGGCAGCGCGCGTCGGAAACTGCTTTTACTGTTACCTGTCAACGTTTGTGCTGCTTGTAACCGGACATGTTTGTCTGAGATAGCATGAATCATAATAGACACCTTGAGACACGAAGAAGGCATATTCATATTATAAAACACAAATGAGAATAAATATCATTAAAGATATCGAATAATGTGATAGTTAAAAACTATTGATGTGAGGCTGGTTTAGCAGAGGAATAAAAAACGGGTGGTTTATGAAGCCACCCGCAGAAATAGCATTTAATGTGCAGCACCACCGGCAGCGCTCGCGGCTCGAGGTCGACGCGTGAAAAATACAAATGGGATCAACACGATAAACATCCACATTAATATTTCGAACAGATCAATCGTCGACAACATATACGACTGACCGGTAATGATGTTGTTCACTTTGAGTAATGAACTGGTGGCATTACCATTCATAAACGCGCTGGCCAAAGGGTTATACGGGTTTATGTGTTCGCTTAGAAATACATGGTGCAAGCTGGCATCGTGAGTCCAAAACCAAGCGGTCAATGATGAGGCAAAACTGGCACCTAGTGTTCTGGCAAATGTCGATAACGATGCTGCATCTGCCACCTGAGGGCCGGATAGATCAGATAACAGAATTGATGTCATCGGCATAAAGAACAGTGAAATACCGATCCCCATAAACAGCTGTATCGAGGCTATCGTGACGAAATCAACCTCATTGTTGAAATGGGTGCGCAGATAACAGCTAAGACTAATGACGATAAATGACAGCGCCGTTAGTTTCCGCATATCGATTTTGGTACCCATCCGACCAAGCACTGGGGTCAGGAATAATGGTAATAATCCCATTGGCGCTGCCGCCAAGCCTGCCCAGACTGAGGTGTATCCCATCTGGCTTTGTAGCCATTGCGGTAAGATCAGGTTGATGCTGAAAAAACCAGAGAAGCCCAACGTCAGCAATATCGTACCGATGCAGAAATTGCGGTTAGTAAACAGGCGCAAATTGATAATGGGGTGCTCATCCGTCAGTTCCCAGATCACCAGGAAGATCAGCATAATCACAGCAAAGGCAGTGCCGCCGATGATCCACGGGTCATTGAACCAATCCAGATCGTTACCTTTATCCAACACAATTTGCAGCGCGCCAACACCCAAGACTAATGCGGCAAAACCAACATAATCCAGCGGTGCTTTGGACGGCGCATGCGGGCGATCCTTTAGCTGTTTCGCTACCACCATAACCGCAAATATACCAATCGGGATATTGATAAAGAAGATCCAAGGCCAGCTGTAGTCATAGGTCAACCACCCACCCAGAATAGGGCCAACAATCGGCCCGACTACCGCCACCATGCCCAATAAAGCCAGCGCCATACTGCGTTTCGCCGCGGGGAAGATAGATAGCAGCAATGTTTGGCTCATCGGAAATAATGGTGCTGCTGCCAAGCCTTGTAAGGCGCGGAACACCACCAGCATACCCATTGATTGCGATATACCGCACAAGAATGAGGTGATAATAAACAGGATCAGTGCACCCAGATATAAGTGAACTTCACCCACCCGACGACTCAGCCAGGCAGTCATTGGCAAACCAATGGCGTTACAGACCGTGAAAGAAGTAATAACCCAGGTGCCTTGATTTAAACTGACACCCATATTGCCAGCCATCGTGGGCAGTGACACGTTGGCGATGGTACTATCGAGGACTTGCATAAAGACCCCGAGCGCAATCGCAAAGGTACACAGCCCCAGATTTTTCGGCTGAAAGCCCAAACTGTGTGCCATGGTCTCAACCTTTCATATGACTGGATGAAGATTGTGTATCGTTATCGGCGATGATTTTCTTGATGATGGCATCAACACCGGTCAGTTGTTGCCCGTACACATCAGTCTGATAACGCGCTTGATGTGGTGCGGTTTCTGCCAAAAGTGCACCGTCAGTGTTATGCTGATCGACATCTACTACCATCGACAAACCAATACGCAGAGGATGTTTTTTCAGCTCTTCAGCATCCAGCTGAATACGGACAGGTAAGCGTTGAACGACCTTGATCCAGTTACCCGTAGCATTCTGGGCTGGCAGCAGCGAGAAGGCACTACCGGTACCAATACCCAGACTTTCCACTTTGCCGTGATATTCCACTTTGCTGCCATACAGATCGGCAGTGACAGTTGCTGGTTGGCCAATACGCATCTTGGTCAGCTGAGTTTCTTTGAAGTTGGCATCGACCCAAACTTGTTCCAACGGAACAACTGCCATCAGGGTTGCGCCCGGAGTTACCCGTTGACCAACCTGTACATTACGACGCGCCACGTAACCAGAAACCGGAGCGACCATCACGGTACGTTGTTTTTCCAGATAAGCCTGACGTAATTTACTGATCGCACTTTTAACTAGTGGATGGGTTGTCACAGTAGTGTTGTTAACCAGCGCTTGTTGTGACTTCAGTTGCTGTTGCGCGCCCGCTAACGCTTTTTCGGCTGAACTGACGACATCCTGAGCATGGATCAGTTCTTCTTCTGACAAACCACCGGCTTTCACCATGTTTTTACGGCGTGCCACATCAGCTTGTGCTTTTTGTAGGGCAATTTTGCGTTCTGCGGTGACAGCCTGTGCCTGATCGACGTTGTTAAATAGTGTACGAACCTGACGAACAGTCTGTGCTAAACCAGCTTCGGCATTTTCTTGCGCTAACAGGGCATCGCTTTGATCAAAGCTGACCATCGGCTGACCTTTTTGCAC
>CAIZDF010000613.1 GCA_903931645.1 uncultured Tolumonas sp. | reverse complement strand
TGAAAGCGCAGCTGGATAACTTCAGCCACACGTGCATGACGGTAACCCCTTATGAATCTGCCGTGAAACTGGCGGAAAAACTAGTTAAAGCAGTTCCAGGCAACACACCGAAAAAAGCCATGATTGTCACAACTGGCGCGGAAGCCGTTGAAAATGCGGTGAAAATTGCCCGCTCTTACACTGGTCGCACTGGCGTGATTGCCTTCAACGGCGGTTTCCACGGCCGTACCCTGCTGACTGTCGGTTTAACCGGTAAAGTGCAGCCATACAAAGCGGGTTTTGGCCCATTCCCGGCTGAAATTTATCATGTGGCTTACCCAAATGAGCTGCTCGGTGTATCAGAAGACGACAGCTTTGAAGCGCTGCATCAGCTGTTCAAATGCGATATCGACCCGAATCGTGTCGCCGCCATCATCATTGAATGTGTGCAAGGCGAAGGTGGTTTCTACCCAGCCCCTGCCTCGTTCCTGCAAAAATTACGTGAACTGTGCGATCAAAAAGGCATCCTGCTGATCTGTGACGAAATCCAGACTGGTTTTGCCCGCACTGGCCGTATGTTTGCGCATGATTACGCCAGAATCGAAGCTGACTTAGTGACCATGGCGAAAGGTCTGGGCGGTGGTTACCCAATTTCTGCCGTTGTTGGTAAAGCAGAAATTATGGATGCGCCACAACCAGGCGGCTTGGGCGGCACCTATGCTGGTTCACCATTGGGTTGTGCGGCTGGCTTGGCGGTGTTTGATGCCATCGAAGAAGAAAAACTATGTGATCGTGCACTGGCGATCGGTGAGCGCATGGTTAACCATCTGCGCGATATTAAAGCCGAACACCCGGCCATCGTTGGTGACATCCGCAACCTGGGTGCCATGATCGCGCTGGAATTGGTCAAAGACGGCGATATGAAAAAGCCTGATTCTGATCTGACCAAAGCCATCTGTGCCAAAGCAGCGGAAAAAGGTTTGATCCTGCTGTCATGCGGCACCCGTGCTAACGTGATCCGCTTCTTGCCTCCATTGACGACCGAAATGGAAATCATTGATGAAGGCATGGCACTGCTAAAAGCCGTTATCAAAGAACTGGTTTAACAGTTCCTAAAAAATCTCCTCCGTGTCCATAAGCAAAGCATCCGACAATTGTCGGGTGCTTTTTTTGTATTTAAAAAACCTCCCCCGGTGTCATACCAAACTGTGCCCGGAAAGCGGCAATAAATGAGGACGTCGAATCATAACCAGAAGCCAGCGCCACAGAGGTGACCTTTTCTCCAGACTCCAGACGGCGTAATGCACTGAATAAACGTAGCCTTTGGCGCCAGATCCGAAATGACAGCCCTGTTTGTTTCAAGAAAAGTCTGCTGAGTGTTTTTTCTGAGGCACCTAATAATTGCCCCCAGACAACTAACGTTCGCTGATCATCCGGGTGTAACTGTAATTCGTCACACAATCGCTTCAGCCGTTGATCGGTTGGCATTGGCAACGACCATTCTACGGTCTTAGCCGCCCGCAGTTGATCAAGCAGAACTTGCACCAATCGCCCTTGCTCGCCAGCAATGTCATATAACACAGGCAACGTACAAAACGTACAGATCAGTTCTCGTAGCAACGATGTCACTTCAAACACCCGACATCCTGCTGCATCGGAGTCAAAACATGCGGCGCTCGCCTCAATATAAAGCCCGCGCATTTCCACGCGATGAGAGGTGATCACTTGATGGCGAACACCGTTAGGTATCCATACCGCCCACATCGGCGGCACCACATAACTGCCACTCTCGGTATAAACCGTCAGCATGCCGCGGATCGCATAAGAGATCTGTATCCAATCATGCTGATGCCACACTGTTTGCGAATCACGGGCAACAGACTCATTTCTGGCATAAACAGGGCGTGGTAGTTGTTTTATATCTGGCACGATCCGCTCTGTGCGGACGAGATGTCCTTTTATCGACATAAAATGACTTTTTATCGTTAGTGACGCATTACTGGAAAGCTTAGAGTATGTCGGAAGGTATTAACAACAGGAATTATATATGTTCAGTGGATTATCACGTCTGCTCCCTGATCGTTTTACATTAATGCTGATCAGCACGGTAACTCTAGCTAGTTTCTTGCCGTGTCAGGGCGATACTGCCGTGATCTTTAATCAAATTGCCGATATCGCCATTGCACTGCTGTTTTTTCTGCATGGCGCCAAATTATCGCGTGGTGCGGTATTAGCCGGTATTACGCACTGGCGCTTGCATCTATTAGTAATGAGCCTGACTTTTCTGTTTTTCCCCATAATTGGCTTGTTGCTGCAACCCCTACTGACACCGTTAGTGGGCCCCGTGATTTATCAAGGCATTCTGTATTTATGTTGTTTGCCTGCCACTGTTCAATCCGCCATAGCATTTACCTCAATGGCAAAAGGCAATGTGCCCGCAGCGGTATGTAGCGCTTCGGCTTCCAGTCTGCTGGGAATATTCGTGACACCCGTATTAGTGAGTCTTGTTTTAGCCAAAGGAACTGGTAACAGTGATTTGCATGGTATCAGTAAGATCTTACTGCAATTATTGCTGCCTTTTGTCACCGGCCACCTGCTGCAACCGTGGATTGGTGGATTTGTCACTAAACATAAGAAAGTGCTGGGTATTGTCGACCGTGGCTCGATCCTGTTGGTGGTCTATACAGCCTTCAGCGCGGCAGTGATTGAACACCTTTGGAGCACGGTGCCAATGCGTTCATTACTCGGTTTACTGGTGGTGTGTATGGTGTTCTTAGCTGTTGCGTTATTAAGCTCACGCCTGCTCAGTCGGCGCTTGGGTTTCCCGATGCAAGACGAAATTACGATTGTGTTTTGTGGCTCAAAGAAAAGTCTGGTTAGCGGCGTTCCAATGGCAAAAGTCTTGTTTGCTGGCGCACATCTCGGCCCGATCTTGTTGCCGATCATGCTGTTTCATCAAATTCAATTGATGGTTTGCGCAGTGCTGGCGCAACGTTACGCCAAAAGAATGACTGAGTAATAAAAAGGGCGACTCGCAATGAAAGTCGCCCTTTCCCATTTCATCTTAATAACCGTTAGAACTTTGCAGTGGTGATCTGGAAGGTTTTGAAACCGCCGGAAAGATTACGCGCATTAAAACCATGGTTCGCCAACAAACGATAAGCGACATGGCCACGCAAACCCACCTGGCAGGTGATCAGAATTTCTTTGTCTTTCGGTAATTCCGCTAACCGCTGGCGCAGTTGATCGACCGGAATATTTATCGCTCCCGGAATCGCACCGATATTGGTCAACTCGCCTGGGTTACGCACATCTAACAAAAACTGTTCGGGTGAGATATTCAAAATATCCGCAGTGTGGCAAACACGTTCATCACCTTTGATCACGTTCGCCGCGACCATCCCCGCCTGATTGATCACATCACGCGCCGAACCAAATGGTGGCGCATAAGTCAGCTCCAGGTGTTCCAGATCTTGTACTTTCAAACCAGCACGCATGGCAACAGCTAATACGTCGATACGTTTATCCACACCCTCTTTCCCAAATGCCTGCCCACCCAGAATTTGCCCAGTAACCGGATCAAAAATGAGTTTGAAGCTGATTGGAAATGCGCCAGGATAGTAACCGGCGTGATTACCCGGATGAACATACACCTTTTCATAAGCTCTCCCTTGGCGGCGCAAACTTTTTTCACTGTGGCCAGTGCTGGCAATGGCGAAGTCAAAGATCTTACAAATCGCAGTGCCTTGTGTGCGCTGATATTTTTCGTCACGCCCCAGCATGTTATCGGCAGCAATACGCCCTTGACGATTAGCTGGGCCCGCCAGCGGGATCAATGCCGGTTGCGCAGTCACAAAATCCAGTGTTTCTACTGCATCACCGACCGCATAAATATCAGGGTCACTGGTACGCATACCGTCATCGACTTTGATACCACCACGCGCACCTAGCTCAAGCCCGGCAGCTGATGCCAGCATAGTTTCTGGTTTCACACCGATCGCCAGAATCACTAGCCCGGTTGTTAATTTCTCGCCATTGCTTAACGTCAGCTCCAGATGTTCAGGATGTTCCGTTATTGCGGTTAGCCCTGTGTTCAAACGCAGATCAGTTTGTTTTTGCACCAGCACCTGATGAACGAAATTTGCCATCTCCAGATCAACGGGTGCCATTACTTGTTCAGACAGCTCTAGCAACGTCACAACAATACCGATCTGATGCAGTGCTTCCACCATTTCTAAACCGATGAAACCACCACCTACGACCGTGGCATGCTGTGGTTTATTTTGTGAAACGGCAGCCAGAATGCGATCCATATCCGGAATGTTACGTAAGCTGAACGTGTTAGCGCTATTGATACCGGGAATTGGCGGGCGAATTGGCGCGGCCCCTGGGCTCAATAATAATTTATCGTAAGACTCTTTATATTCTTCACCCGACAACACGTTTTTTACGGTGAGCACTTTTTGCTGACGATCAATCGCAACAACTTCCGAGAAAATACGAACTTCAACATTAAAGCGCGATTTAAAACTTTGCGGTGTTTGCAGTAATAAAGCATCACGCTGCGTGATATCACCGCTGACGTGATAAGGCAGGCCGCAATTAGCAAAAGAGATGAATTCGCCGCGCTCCAGCATTATGATTTCAGCGTCTTCTGACAAGCGACGCGCTCGTGCTGCGGCAGATGCACCGCCCGCTACACCACCGACAATGATTATTTTTGTCATATTTGCTTCCCTTAAAAATCTATGGCTTTAATTTAGCTTTATCTAATTTAGATAACAAGTATGTTTTTCTCGGGTTGTGCTTTTAGCATTTTAAGCTATTCTTTAGTTCATCTACGCAGAACATTGTTTTATATGAATTTTTTAAGCGCTCCAATTGTAGACGACGATACAGATACCGATGGTTGTTTCTTGCTGTGGAATTCAGCAACTCGCCAGTTAAAACTGGCTAATCCCCATGCTAATCATCCTGTTTCGTTATTGCCTAAGCCAGAAATGTACTGGCCCGATCAATTGCCGCCGCTTCATGCTCAGCGACTTAATGCCATATTCAGTAAAAATCAGCCACAAACCACGAACATCGAGCTGGATAACGTTTGCTGGCAACTTAATGTTACGCCAACTGAATCTTCACATTGGCTTATTTTTGCCAAACCGATGCGCAAAGTCGCCTCGACACAAGGGTTAGCCGTTCTTGAACTTGAAAAATCAGTACAAGGCTTATCCGGCCCGGAACGTAACCGCCAGTTACTGGAAACAATTCAATACTATTCCGGCTGCGACCGTCTGATTGTCTGGCAATTACAGCAACAAACACTTTCCCCGATTTACATCAGTGGTAATGAATCACTGCCACGAAGCCAACCCGTCGATCGTCGCTATCAGCGCGCACTGGATATTCGTCAGCAGTTAGGCTTTTCCGATGTGCATCATCAGCCTTTGCTTGTAGGCCAGAATTATTACAAAGAAAGCGGCATTTTGGCACGTTTGGATACAGCGATTCGGGTAGAGCGACAACTTTGTGGTGTACTGACGTTGGAATATCGGCAGTTGCAAGACAGCTTTGCTCCCGAGTTATTCCAGCTAGCGCAAACCGCAGCTACGTTGCTCATGATCAATGAGTTACCCGCACCACAAACCTCACCAGCCCCCAAGGCAATTACCCAACAAACTTCTGACTGGCTACATCAATTTAATACGGAAATAGCCGCATTGCATGGAGCGGATTTCTTTGCTGAAGTTCAGGGGTTGTTGCAACAAAAAACCGGTGCCACGCGTTGTCTGCTCGCTGTGCCATGCGCTGATTTACCCGGCTACATCCAGCCATGCCCGACCAGTGATGGTCATCTGCCGCCCGTGCTGGAATTCAGCCATAGCCTGCGTCAGCAATTATTGCAGTCCGGGCATATGATCTGGGATCAGGAATCGCTGCCCCACCAGCTGATGCAACATGAACAATGGTGTTTTGCGCTGGCCCTTAAAGATGACAAAAATAATCTGTCAGGGATCATTCTACTGTTTTTCCGTGACTTGCCAGAACACTGGACCAACATCATGC
>CAIZDF010000612.1 GCA_903931645.1 uncultured Tolumonas sp. | reverse complement strand
CGCTTGTGACCACAGCGGGTAATCAGCATGCAGAAATTGCGGGAACAGCGCGACCAGAAAGACAATGCTTTTCGGATTCGTAAGATTCACAAACACTGCCGGCCAAAATAGGGCTGGACGCGGACCGTCTTCCTGCCCGACGCCACTTTTCATCAGTTGCGGTACTTCGCGCCATTTGCTCCAGCCCAGCCAGACCAGATAAGCCACACCGAACCATTTCAGAATGGCAAACGCCGTCGCCGATTTAGCCAACAGAGTACCAAGCCCAACCCCTACCAGGAGCAAATGAATAGCCAGGCCTAATTGTAAACCGGCAATGGCGGGCACTGAGCCACGCACACCGTAACGAATCGCGTTACTGATCGTGTTTACCGCACCGGAACCAGGGTAAAGACTAAATACAATGGTGGTTGCCAGATAAGTCAGCCAGACATGAAAATCCATTTCTTCCTCCGGTAGAACATGCTTAAAACAAACTCGAAAAAGATAGACTAGTCGAGTGCAAAACCGATTGCCAGCAGTAAGTTAAACAGCAGGCTGCTCATCGCGGTACGCTTTAGCTGTTGATCCAATAAATCAGGATCATGGCTCTGCTGCACCACGCGGGCAATCAGCATCAACGGCACCCATGCCGGTAAAAACAACCACGGCCATGCGGTATGCGCGCGTAACAATATGAACACGATTGTCATCACACCGGCGCCCAACACCAATAGCCAGTGATAACGGCGCGACCAGATCGTACCAAGCCGTGAGGCGAAGGTACGTTTGCCGCTGGCCAGATCGGTATCCATATCACGGATGTTATTAATATTGAGCACCCCTGTCGCCAGAAAACCACAACTGGCTGCGGGTAAGATCAGTAACGGATCAAACTGTTGGGTAAATAAATAGTAAGTTCCCAACACGCCTAACAAACCGAAAAACAGGAATACCGACAAATCACCCAAACCACGATAACCATACGGGCGACGCCCAACGGTATAGGTCACTGCCGCAATCAGCGCTAAGCTACCGAATCCGATAAAGGTCAGGATCGCAAGCCAATCGCCGGCAAACGCCGTCCACAACAAACTCAAACCACTGATGATCGTCAGCCCCGCCACCAGCATCATGGCGCGTTGCATCTGTTCGCGCGTGATCAATCCACTGACAACGGTACGTTGTGGGCCGACACGATCTTCATTATCAGCACCTGAAACAGCATCACCGTAGTCGTTCGCCAGATTCGATAAAATTTGCAAACCAATTGCAGTTAACAAACACAAAACAAAAACATTAGCGTGGAAAAGATCCGCGCCAGCGGCCAAACCACTCCCTAGCAACACTGCGGCACAGGCCAATGGCAATGTACGCAGACGAGCTGCTTGCAACCAAACTTTCCAACGTGGTTTATTCATCAGGCCACTTTTTCCTTACGTTACACAGCAACTATTTATCGCAACTGACTATTCAACTGATACAGGTGGGTTTACCCATGATGCGCCCAGCCCTATACTGATGCGATTCCGCGGGCGGAAGCCTTTCCTGCAAAGGGCGTACTATACCGGATGCCAACGCCTTTTGGCAGTTTACCGCCCCCTTCGCGACAGACGGCATTCCGATTTATGCGATTATTCCAATGCTGGCTCAAACTCATTTACTGGAACAACTAGACGCACTCACTGCCGCCGAGCAACAAGGTTTTGTTCGCCTGCGCGCCGCGATGGATGTCACCTCACTGATCGGCTGGTTAAAAGAGCAGCCGCTGTTTCCGCGCATCTACTGGCATGCCCGCGAACGTGACCGCGAATTTGCCGTATTAGGTTCTATCAAAGAATTGACGGACCCAGCGCAACTGGCCTCGCTGACTGGACAACTACGCCCGCATGCCGGCAGTTACCCGCGTTATTACGGTGGGCTGGCATTTGACTACCAACAACCCGTGACTGGGGAATGGCAGGAATTTGGTCAGTGCCGTTTTGTCTTACCACGCATTGAGCTGATCCGTCAGGGCAATCAAACCGAGCTGGTGTGTAATCTTTGGTTTGACGGTAACAACCAAGCCAGCGAACTGACTGCCGCACGCGAAGCATTGCAACAGATACAGCCGGAAACCACGCTGACGCACTATTTACCAGCACAACGTGAACGCCACGATACCCCTGATAAACCACGCTGGATGCAGTGGTTGTCGCAGGTGTTGCAGCCGGACGCCTTAAAAATCATCCCTAAGGTGGTGTTATCACGCCGCACCACGCTGCAATTTGGCGAAACGCTCAACCCGTGGGATCTGCTGGCCAATTGGCAAAGTGCCACACCCGCCTGTTTTCATATCGGCTATCAATTCTCACCGGAGAGCTGTTTTATCGCCAGCTCACCAGAACGCCTCTACCGCCGGCATGATCGTCAACTGTTCAGTGAAGCACTGGCGGGCAGCACGCCGCGCACCGGCGATGCCGAGCAAGATGCCGAGCTTGCTTCCTTGTTATTGCAGGACGGTAAAAATCGGCTGGAAAATCGCTTTGTGCACACCGACATTCTGACCCGCTTAGACGGATTAGCCGATACGGCAGTGGTTTCGGAAGCACAGATCCTGCCGCTGAAACATATCCAGCATATCAAGCGGGAAATCGAAGCCACGTTGCTGCCGGAAACCGCCGATTGGCAATTACTGCAAAAAGTGCACCCGACACCGGCTGTCGGCGGTTCACCTCGTCGCAAGGCATTGAGCCAGATCCGCGCGCTGGAGCAACATCAGCGCGGTTGGTATGCCGGCGCTTGCGGGTTTATCAGCGAAGATGTATCGGAATTTACCGTCGCTATCCGCAGTGGCTTGTGGCATCAAAATCAGCTGCACCTCTATACCGGTGCCGGCATATTGACCGGTTCAGATGCGGAAGAAGAATGGCAGGAACTCGACACCAAACTCAACAGCATGCTGGGTGTCTGGCATGACTGAGCAGTGGCAAGCATTAGGTAGCCTGCATGCCCTGTGGAGTTTATTGATCATTGAAGAGCTGGTGCGATTGGGTGTCCGTGATATCTGTATTGCACCGGGGTCGCGCTCTACGCCGCTGACTTTAGCCGCTGCAGCAAACCCCGCGATCATGACACATCTGCATTTTGACGAACGTGGTTTAGGATTTCTGGCACTTGGGTTAGCACAAGGCAGCCAGCGCCCAGTCGCGGTGATCGTCACTTCCGGCAGCGCGGTTGCAAACCTCTTACCTGCGGTAGTCGAAGCGCGCCAATCGGGTATTCCTCTTTGGTTGCTGACTGCCGATCGCCCCGCCGAATTGATCGGCAATGGCGCCAATCAAGCTATCGATCAAAGTGCTATTTTTTCCAGCTATCCGGTTTATCAGCAGTTATTACCAACTCCGAGCAATGAGATTGCACCGGCATGGCTGTTGGCCTCGGTCGATCAGGCTGCGTTTCAGCAACAACAAACACCGGGCCCTGTGCATCTGAATTGTGCGTTCCGCGAACCACTTTATCCGGTAGAAGGGCAACAGCTGCCAGCTCATGCACTACGAGGGTTAAGCCGTTGGTTCGATAGTCATGAACCTTGGACGCGTTACACAGCAGCACAAACAGCCTGCCCAACCGATCCTGCATGGGAAAAGGTGTGCCATAGCAAAGGGCTGATTGTCGTTGGCCGTCTGACTCGAGAAGAAGACGCCAACGCTATTTTGCAACTTGCCGAACAAACCGGTTGGCCGTTAATTGCGGATATTCAGTCACAACTGCGCTTTCATCCACACGCCATCAACTATGCCGATCTAGCGCTGCATCACCCCAATTTTCGAGCCGAATTAGCTCAGGCTGAAACACTGCTGTTATTCGGTGGACGACTGATTTCCAAACGTCTGCAACAGTTTTTAACCGAACAGGAATGGCAGCACTGCTGGCAAATCGATAGCAGTACTGAACGGCTGGACAATGGCCTCGCTGTAGAACAGCGGTTTGTCAGCGCGATTAATAACTGGTGTCAGGCGCATCAGCTCGAAACATCGAGCACGGCATCGCATCAACTCACCGCATGGGATAAAAAGCTCACGGCACTGATCGAACAACAACTACCAGCATGGGGGGAAATAACCCTCTGTCATCAGTTGAATGCCCAGATCCAAGGTCAGCTGTTTATTGGCAACAGTATGCCGATCCGACTTTTAGATATGCTTGGTACAGCAGGTGTTCGACCTGCGCATATCTACACCAATCGCGGTGCTTCCGGTATTGATGGTTTAATTGCCACTGCCGCCGGAGTAGCAAAAGCCGATCCGACGCAGCCAACCACCGTGCTGCTGGGCGATACGTCTGCGCTGTTTGATCTTAACAGTCTGGCGTTATTGCGCAGCCTGAATAGCCCTTTTGTGCTGATCATCATCAATAATGATGGCGGTAATATCTTTCACATGCTGCCAGTGCCGGAGCACAACCAGATCCGCGAACATTTTTACCAACTGCCTCATGGGCTCAACTTCCAAGCCAGTGCCGAACAGTTTCAGCTCGCTTATACCGCACCAACGGATGCAACCAGCT
>CAIZDF010000611.1 GCA_903931645.1 uncultured Tolumonas sp. | reverse complement strand
ATTGCTGGCCTAGTCGGTGCTAA
The DNA here is from genome assembly GCA_903931645.1 of uncultured Tolumonas sp. Lineage (GTDB taxonomy): Bacteria > Pseudomonadota > Gammaproteobacteria > Enterobacterales > Aeromonadaceae > Tolumonas. The sequence goes on along the minus strand of CAIZDF010000611.1, from coordinate 5,447 downwards.
ACGAACTGAAATTGTGGAAACCATTTTTGGTCTTCGTGATAAAGCTTCTGGCACCATTAAATTACATGGTAAAGAAGTTCAAAATACAGATGCGCATGATGCGATCCGTAATGGTTTTGCACTTGTTACCGAAGAGCGTCGTTCGACAGGTATTTACAGCCAGTTGGATATCGCCTTTAATTCGCTGATTGCCAATATGGATCAGTATAAAGGTTTTGGCGGTTTATTAGAAAATAAACGCATGAAAAGTGATACCCAATGGGTTATTGATTCCATGCGTGTTAAAACACCAAGTCAGAAAACATCAATAGGATCACTTTCTGGTGGTAACCAACAAAAAGTTATTATTGGCCGCTGGTTATTAACTCAGCCGGAAATATTAATGCTGGACGAACCAACTCGTGGTATCGACGTTGGTGCAAAATTTGAAATATATCAACTGATGCTTGAACTCGCCAAAAAAGATAAAGGCATTATCATGATTTCATCTGAAATGCCGGAGTTATTAGGTATTACTGACCGTATTCTAGTTATGAGTAATGGTCGTGTAGCGGGTATCGTTGAAACAGAAAAAACCGATCAGCAAGAAATTATGCGTTTGGCAGCTCTATATTTGTGATCCGAGGATGTTCAATATGAATGTATCAAAAACTTTAGACTACCTGAAAAATGGTGGTATTTATGTGGTTCTTTTTATTCTATTGATGATAATCATTGTTAGAGAACCATCATTTTTAAGCTTAAACAACTTTAGTAACATCCTTACCCAATCGTCAGTACGCGTTATCATTGCGTTAGGGGTTGCTGGTTTGATTGTTACGCAAGGTACTGACTTGTCAGCTGGTCGTCAGGTTGGTTTGGCGGCAATTGTAGCTGCAACCATGTTGCAGGCGATGACAAACGTTAATAAGGTATTTCCTTCCATCGGTGAAGTACCAATTCCTGTTGTTATCCTAATTGTCTGCGTAATTGGTGCTTTTATCGGTTTTGTGAACGGTTTTATCATCGCAAAACTGAATGTAACGCCATTTATTACCACCTTGGGTACCATGATCATCGTGTACGGTGTGAACTCCCTGTATTACGATTTAGCCGGTGCATCACCAATTGCTGGTTTCGATCCTCGTTTCTCTAGCTTCACCCAAGGGTTCTTTAAATTAGGCACCTTTAAGCTGTCTTATCTGGTTATTTATGCTGCCATTGCTACCGCATTTATTTGGGTGCTGTGGAATAAAACCAAATTTGGTAAAAATATCTTCGCAATCGGTGGTAACCCAGAAGCTGCGAAAGTATCTGGTGTTAACGTAACTGTTAACCTGATCCTGATTTATATGCTGTCTGGTGTGTTTTATGCCTTCGGCGGTATGTTGGAAGCGGGCCGTATCGGTAGTGCGACTAACAACTTAGGTTTCATGTATGAGTTGGATGCTATCGCGGCGTGCGTGGTGGGCGGTGTGTCATTCAGTGGTGGTGTTGGTACTGTACTGGGTGTTATTACCGGTGTAATCATCTTCACCGTTATCAACTATGGTATGACTTACATTGGTGTGAACCCTTACTGGCAGTTCATCATCAAGGGTGCAATCATCATCATGGCTGTTGCACTTGACTCACTGAAATACGCCAAGAAAAAATAAGTTTTGTTTCACCCCTTAGATATGAATCGGACTCCCCGGCAACGCGGAGTCCGAATTTTTTTGTAAGCGAAATATTCACAAACGAATTAGAAAATGAATATAAATAATCCGGCTGAAAATATTCAGCCGGATTATTTTAATAGAGGATAATTAACGTGTTTCTTGTGGTGCTGCTGCGGATGATTGGCGTCTGACCAATACCGGACGGAAAACTTGAGCGGTTGTTTCCGGTGCTTCACCAGTGGCCAGCTGTAATGCCATTTGTGTCGCTTTTGTCGCCATCATTGAAATGGGATAACGCATGGTGGTTAATTTGGGGCGTGAGAAACGCGCAAAAATAACATCATCAAAACCTACTACGGAAACATCTTCCGGCACCCGAAAACCGTTGTCGATCAAAACGGAAATGATCCCTGTCGCCATTGCATCGTTATAGGCAACCACTGCAGTGAATGGCATTCCCCGTCCCAGTAAATCTTGAATGGCTTGTTCACCACCTTCTTCATTAGGCTCTGCGCGTTCAACAGTAATTTCATCTGGATCAAGTCCGGATTCCAGCAACGCATCCCGATAGCCGCGAATTCGCTCATAGGCGTCTTCGATATCGTATTTTGATGCGACACACGCAATGTGTTTATGGCCTAATTCAATCAGATGCTGAGTGACGGTATAACTGCCGTAATAGTTATCTAGCCATATACAACGAGAGGGAAGTTCAGGCAATAATCGATTAATGAAAATCATACCTGGGGACTTTTCCGCATACGCAGTCAGCTCTTCATTACTAAGTGCTTTACTGTGGATTATTAGTGCTTCACAACGTTTACTGATTAAAAGTTCAATTGTTTCACGTTCTTGGGCGGCATCGTGTGAACCGTTGCCGATCAGTAAATGTTTATGATGAGCCCGGCACTCTATTTCAATCGCTTTCACCATGGCGCCGAAAAATGGGTCAGCCACATCAAAAACCATGCATCCAATGGTATCGTTTACTCGGCTAACTAATGCTCTGGCATTAGGATCGGGACGGTAATTTAATTCTTCCATTGCGCGGTTTACCGCGGCTCTTGCTGACTCTCCCGTTTTCGGTGAGTGATTGATTACTCTAGAAACGGTTGCAATAGAGACGCCAGCTAGTTTAGCGACGTCTTTTATAGTTGCCATAATGCGAATTTCTCATCCGATGCGCGTAGTTTTCATACCGACTAGCTGCAATATATCAGGGATAGTGATGCTATCACTAGTATAAATCCTCACTAATCATAGGTTATCCGAACGAGATTAAATGTAAACGTTTACATTTTTGTTTGTCAGATCACAGTCTGACGGAATACACTCTTCTAGACTAATGGACATCAAATATACCGACAGGTGTGTTGTCGTTTTTGCGAGGAGAGAACATGAAAATTCTGGTCACCGGCGGGACAGGCTACAGAGGTAGTCACACTTGTCTGGCGTTAATAGCGGCAGGTTTGGAGCCGGTCATTCTCGATAATCTGTGTAACAGCAAGTTATCTGTACTGAAAAGAATAGAAGAAGTGGCGGGAAAGTGTCCTATTTTCTATCAAGGCGATGTCCGTGATCCGGCGGTGTTAGACCGTATTTTTCAGGAACAGCAAATCGCGGGTGTTATTCATTTCGCGGCATTGAAAGCGGTTGGTGAATCAACACAAAAACCGTATGAATATTTTGAAAATAACATTTCCGGCACGCTGAGTTTGCTGGGCGCGATGCGCCGTGCTGGCTGTTATCGCTTTATTTTCAGCTCTTCAGCAACCGTGTATGGCGATCCGCATGCTGTGCCTATTACAGAAGATTTTCCACGTTCCACCATGAGCCCATATGGTCAGACTAAACTCATGGTTGAACAAATATTGGAAGATATGCAAAAAGCCGATCCACGCTGGAGCATCACTTTACTGCGGTATTTCAACCCGATCGGCGCGCATGAATCTGGCCGGATGGGCGAAGACCCACAAGGCATTCCTAACAACTTGATGCCGTATATCACGCAAGTAGCGATCGGTCGCCGTGATTGTCTTAATATTTTTGGTAGTGACTATCCGACCAAAGATGGCACCTGTGTGCGCGATTACATCCATGTTATGGATCTGGCCGAGGGCCACGTAAAAGCATGGCAGGTTTGCGGCGAGAAAGCAGGCTTGCATATCTACAACCTGGGAACAGGGCAGGGCGTGAGTGTACTGGAGATGGTACAAGCCTTTGCTCGTGCTAGTGGTTTAGACATTAACTATAAACTGGTAGACCGTCGTCCTGGTGATGTTGCGGAATGCTGGGCTGATCCGGCAAAAGCACAACGAGAATTGGGCTGGAATGCCAGTCGGACTATTGATGATATGACCCGCGACAGCTGGCGCTGGCAGCAAGCTAATCCTAACGGTTACGAGGAATAAACCATGTTCAATCCGATAGATCATCCTCATCGTCGTTTTAATCCGCTGACCGGTCAATGGGTATTAGTGTCGCCGCACCGAGCGAAGCGTCCATGGCAAGGGCAGGTAGAAAAAGCCGCACCAGACGATCGTCCGGCACATGATCCTGACTGCTTTTTATGTGCGGGTAACACCCGTGTGAATGGGGAAAAAAACCCAGATTATAAAAACACGTTTGTGTTCACTAATGACTTTGCTGCACTGATGACCGATACACCTGCATCACCGCATTCTGCTGATCCACTGTTTCAATGCGAATCAGCACGCGGCACCAGTCGAGTTATCTGTTTTTCTCCCGATCACAGTAAAACATTGCCTGAGTTGCCGGTGCCAGCCATCAGGTCTGTCATTGATACTTGGTGTGAGCAAGTGACTGATCTGGCAAAAGATTACCTGTGGGTGCAGGTGTTTGAAAATAAGGGTGCCGCGATGGGTTGTTCTAACCCGCATCCGCACGGCCAGATCTGGGCTAACAATTTTCTGCCTAACGAATTAGCCCGTGAAGAACAAACTCAAAAGCAGTGGTTAGCCGAAAAGGGTTCACCATTGTTATTGCAATATGCACAGAAAGAACAGGCCTCTGGCGAACGCACCGTGGTGGAAACAGAGCACTGGATCGCTGTTGTACCTTATTGGGCCGCCTGGCCTTTTGAAACCATATTGTTACCTAAAGCGCATGTGCTTCGTCTCACCGAATTGAATGACGAGCAAAAACAGGATCTGGCGCTGGCGCTGAAATTACTCACCAGCCGTTATGACAACTTGTTCCAGTGTTCTTTCCCTTATTCCATGGGGTGGCATGGTGCGCCTCATCAGGAAGGCAACATGGAACATTGGCAATTGCATGCCCATTTTTACCCGCCGCTATTACGTTCAGCGACGGTGCGCAAATTTATGGTGGGTTATGAAATGCTGGCGGAAACCCAGCGCGATCTGACTCCAGAACAAGCCGCAGAACGTCTGCGTGCTGTCAGCGATATTCATTACAAAGAACAAGCTTGAGGAAAACTGCTATGTCATTAAAAGAAAAAGTTCTCGCCGTATTTCAAACCAGTTTTGGCTGCGAACCTGACTTGTTTGTTCGTGCACCGGGTCGTGTCAATCTGATTGGTGAGCATACCGATTATAACGATGGTTTTGTGCTGCCTTGCGCGATTGATTATGAAACCGTGGTTGCGATACAGCGTCGTGATGATGATCTAGTCGTGGTGATTGCTGCTGATTACGCTAACCAGCGCGATGAATTTTCACTATTACAACCGATTGAGCCACACGCGGATCAGCTTTGGAGCAACTACATTCGCGGTGTCGTGAAATATTTGCTGGAAAAAGACGTGAGCCTGAAAGGGCTGAACAT
>CAIZDF010000610.1 GCA_903931645.1 uncultured Tolumonas sp. | reverse complement strand
TCACGAAAATAGAACCTGAGTGTAAATCACCGTGTAAAAGCGATTCTGCGTGGGTCATAAACTTATATTTCAGTTCACCAACAGCAGTGATGAGCTCTTTATCTATCCGCAATTCGTGTATTAATGTCTCAAGCTCTGGCTCAAATCGGTTTCGTTCGTGATCTATATAAGGATCAGTAAAAAACAGATCTTCCGTGATTTGGCAAAGCTCTGGATTGGTAAATTGGCTGACAGCTAATTTCTTACTCAGTTGATCTTGATAAAAATCGGAATGATGGAATAACGCATTCGCCAAATAACGCCCAATTTGTGCAGCAGCAAATTTATTGTAAACACCATTGATTAACGCTTTCCGCCAGATGGTATATTCCGATAGATCTTCTTGCACCATCACGGCTAATTCAGGGTCGTAATGCAATACATTAACGGTGTGTTCAGGGCAAAACTGGTAGTGGGCTAATAATGTTTCCGCTTCAATTCGTGATCGATCCAGTGTGAGTGGCCATGACTCGCCGACACATCGAACATACGGTAATGCCTGCTTCACGATTACGCGGCTAATACCAAAACGATCGCGAATTTTAAATACAAGATTCAGATTTCCGTCACCAATCTCTTCTGCTGAGATTAATGATTCATAGTCAGTTATTCCGCCATATTTTTTAGCATATTCAATCGCATCAGCAGCTGAAAAGGTGTAGTAATTAGGCATATGGCTCCTACCATTTAATCTTTATTGTTTTAAGCAAAAGCTTATCGATATAAGTACGTTAAGTTGCCCGATCGACGCATCTAGAATTCGGCCTAACACATTCGAATTAGAATACAGGACGAACAATGCAACCATTTGCAACGACAAGTTTACGTGTAGCCGATAACCAGCTCTGGATATTGGATCAACAAGCCTTGCCTCAACAGCGTGTATGGCTGCCCTGCCCCGATGTTCCCTCGCTGGTTAGCCATATAAAGACGCTGCGAGTTCGTGGCGCGCCGATAATTGGTCTATCTGCGAGCATTTTATTAGCCCTATTGGCTGAGGCGGGGTTAACGCAATCAGAACTTGAAACTGCGTTAACAACGCTAAAATCCGCTCGTCCTACTGCTGTTAACTTGGTTAATAATCTTGACCGAATGCAGCGCGCATTGGTAATGACCAATTTTGCTAAACATATGAGCGAAGAAGCTTTACGGTTGATCAATGAGGATAAAACCTTATGCGAACATATTGCTGATCATGGTGTCGCACTGATTCCACCGAATAGCCGCGTATTAACCCATTGCAACACCGGGGGCTTAGCCACAGCAGGCATTGGCACCGCAATTGGTATTATTTTGCGAGCCCATCAACAGCACAAAATTCAAAAGGTATGGGTTGATGAAACCCGTCCACTGTTGCAAGGAAGTCGTTTAACTGCGTGGGAACTCGGGGAATTAGGCATTCCTTATGAACTGATATGTGACTCTATGGCTGCAACGCTGATGGCTCAGGGGCTCGTTGATTCTGTTTGGGTTGGCGCAGATCGGATTGCAGCCAATGGTGATGTAGCCAATAAAATTGGGACTTATGGGCTGGCCGTTCTGGCGCATTATCATCAGATACCCTTCTATGTTGCTGCACCTCACACGACGCACGACCCGACTTGTTTAAATGGCGCTCTAATACCGATTGAACAACGGAATGCAGACGAAGTACGTGG
>CAIZDF010000609.1 GCA_903931645.1 uncultured Tolumonas sp. | reverse complement strand
GCTGGTTGCTTCATTGCATCTTATCTCCCAGCAAATATTCCAGAACTTGATCCAGCCGAATATGCGGCCTAGCTTGCGCACTATTCCAAACCGGTGGCCGAAGATCTGTTAATCGTAAGGAGGCATTTTGCCAAAAATCCGGTTCAGGAATACGGGCTGGAATAACGCCGGGAAATAGCGCCAATTCATGCCCGGTCATATCAACCCCATGCAACACCGTTAATGGTTGCCCGTTATAATCAACCTGATGATATTCACTGGCTCGAATGGCCGCCATCGCCATACATTCCAGCGAAATTCCCTCAAAGCGAGCTCTGGCCAAGCCAGGATGAACTAGCTCACGTAATAAACTCAGCAATGCCGGATGTTGCTCAGGCGTAACGTGATCAGCCTTACTTGCCACAAACAGCAGTTTATCAATGCGCGGTGAAAACAAGCGCTGCCACCAGTGGCTATTACCATATTGAAAACTCTGTAATAACTGACCCAACGTATCGCGTAAATCATAAATTGCATCCCGGCTGGTTTTTAAGGGTTGCAAACAATCTACCAGCACGATTTGTCGGTCAAAGCTGGAAAAATGATCGCGGTAAAACGGTTTTACGACATGTTCTTTATAAGCTTCAAAGCGCGACTGTAATAATCCATACAGCGACTCATTTGCCGGTGATTCTGCTGGTAGCCCCCAAACCCACGGCACAAATTGCAATAGCGGCGCGCCGGCAAACTCGCCCGGTAAGACAAAACGCCCCGGCTGAATACTTTGCAACCCTAGCTGCTGCCGGCAATCATGCAGATACTGGGTATACAGCGCCGAGACTTGTTTTACTTCATCGACGACAGCAGCAAATGGCTGAGTCGCGACCCAATGATTCCCAGCTTGTAACCACGTCTCTGCCAATTGACGACGAGATAATGACTGTAATTGCTCTTTTACCTGTTCACTCCATTGCGCATAATTCAGATCTAACAACGGCAGATCCAGCAACCATTCACCGGGATAATCCACAATGTCTAAATACAGGCGGCAAACATCATGGCCAATTTTTTGCCGTAATAACTGCTGACTACGAAAGCGTAGTTCTAAGCGGATTTCACTGAGTGTTTGGGTCGGGTCAGGCCATTGTGGCGGATCAGATGCCAGCATCGACAACGCCTGTGAATAACCAAAAGTGGGAATATGATGATGGGTTTGAATAACTTGCTGAGCACCGAGCAAACGGCCTTGCTGCAAAACCTGCCAATGGGGCAATTTGGCGCTAAAACCAGCCTGTTCCAGTTGTTGGATCAGCGCAGTAACAAAAGCCGTCTTTCCGCTACGCGCCAAACCTGTGACGGCTAAGCGTAAATGACGATCCCACGTACGTTGCCACAACGTATCAGCCTTTCGTTGCAAATTCAGCCATCGTTCTCGCCGCAACACAGCTACCTCCGCCGTTGATGTTTTTTATTTCGTTCATTCAGTAAGAGAATGCCCTTCATCTCAGACAAGCGTTGAAGGATAACTCGCGTTATAATCAGCACTTAGACGTGGTCAACGCCAATCGTGGCGGTTGTCCCAGCCTATCAGTCACGGATGTCGTATGAAACTTTTTTCATTAATGCACTGTTTGGGAGCCGTAATATTACTGCTCACCGGCTGCAAACCTGTCGAATCAGCCAAAACCAGCGGCGCTGTTTATTGTGTTGATAGTTTCAGCCAACACTTAAATCCGCAGATCCTGGGCTCCAGCCCTTTTGTCGCGTCATTGTCACAACAAGTCTACAACCGACTGATCGAAATCAATCCAGATACCCAACGCTTAGACGGCGCCTTAGCCGACAATTGGAGCATCAGCCGTAATGGTCTGGTTTATACCTTCAATTTACGCCGGAATGTACCGTTCCACCATACAACCTGGTTTACCCCACAACGGTTATTCAATGCAGATGACGTAGTCTTCAGTTTTCAGCGCATTATTGACCCCACGCATCCGTTTCATGATGTATCAGGAACACGCTACCCATTTTTTGATAACCGGCAATTTGTTGAAGTTTTACAGGATGTAAGAAAGGTTACCGACTATCAGGTGCAATTTATCCTTCGTCATCCAGATGCCTCGTTTATGGCCACACTGGCCAGCGATTACGCTGTAATTTTATCGGCTGAATACGGCGACTATCTGCAACGCCAGCACGGCGATTTGCAGAATATGGATGATTTGCCAGTAGGAACTGGACCATTTCAGTTACTGGAACAACGTCCCGATGAATATTTACGCCTAGGCAGAAACCCAGATTATTGGGACAAAGCACCACAGTTGGAACAGCTGGTTTTCGACTACACACCTCGAGCGTCTAAACGCTTAGCGAAATTATTCACCGGTGAATGTCAGGTGATTGCGACCCCCGCCGCCAGCCAATTGCCGTTTATCCGTAATAACCCACGCACTGATTTAGATATTCAGAGCAACATGAATACTACATATCTGGCATTAAATACCCGCCAGAAACCGCTGAATGATGTTCGCGTCCGACAAGCAATTGCCATGGCGATTAACCGCGATAATCTGCAACAAGCTGTTTTTTATGATACTGGCGAAACAGCCTCCAGCTTGTTACCGCCCGCATCTTGGGCTCATCACCCGAATCTGGATGAGTATTATTATGATCCGGACAAGGCACGGGCGCTGCTGAAAGAAGCCGGTTACCCAGACGGTTTTGATATCACCATGTGGGTGCAGCCTATCGCCAGAACCTATAACCCGGATGCCTCAAAAACGGCACAATTGCTCCGCGGTGATTTAGCCCGTATCGGGATCAATGTGCAGCTGGTGGAAACACGCTGGATACTCATGCGAGCGAACCTGCAAGAAGGCAAATATGATTTAGCCTTATTGTCATGGGCCGCAGACAATGCGGATCCTGACAACTTCTTGCGCCCATTACTCAGCTGTGAAGCGATGGGGAAAGAGGGCAATAACTATTCCGGCTGGTGTAATCCTGAGTTTGATGCACATCTGGATAACGCGTTAGCTACTCAGCGGTTATCACAGCGGATCTTTGAATATCAACTCAGTCAGGAAATGATCTATCAGTATGTTCCTGTGATCCCGCTGGCGCATGCCCTGATGGTGAGTGCTTACTGGCGAAATATGCACAATATGGTCATTCCACCCACCGGTGGTGTTTCATTCAAAAAGGCTTATCGGGAGTAAGTTATGCTCATTTACACATTGCGCCGCTTAAGCTTATTGTTCTTTACGTTACTCATTCTGAGTCTGTTGGCCTATGGCATGGATCGGCATATTGATAACGACAATTCAATAAATCTGATCAATGGCTATTTTGAGTTCGTCAAAAATTTCCTGCAAGGTGAGTGGGGGATTTCTAGCGTCACCGGTGAACCAGTATTAAACAGCGTACTGGCTTATTTGCCCGCCACATTGGGCTTAGCACTGGCTGCGATATTTCTGGCGACGGTCGTGGGTATTACGTTAGGTATGCTGGCTGCGTTATATCGAGATCACTGGCCTGACATAATCATCACCAACCTCAGTTTACTGGGTTTTTCGATCCCCATTTATTGGCTTGCGACGTTATTGATCATGACGTTGGCGATGCAATTGGGCTGGTTCCCATCTTCCGGACAGTTAAGCCTGCTTTATCAAATCCGTCCGGTAACTGGCTTCAGTTTGCTTGACTGCTGGTTGTCTGATAAACCCTATCGGATGGCGGCATTATTGGATGCACTGCAGCATCTGATATTACCTGCAAGTGTACTGGGTTTGATTACCACCACCGAGGTGATCCGTTTAGTACGCAGTTCGCTCAGTGAAGTGATGGGGCAAAGCTACATCAAAGCCGCACTCAGTCGTGGGCGTTCAACCTGGAGTGTCGTGTTAACGCATGGTTTACGCAATGCATTACCCCCCATCTTACCGATGATGAGTATGCAATTTGGTACCATAGTGACCTCCGCCATTATTACTGAACAGATGTTTGAATGGCCCGGATTAGGACGCTGGCTGGTGAGTAGTATCAATGCCCGCGATTTCGCCGCTGTTCTAGCCTGCATGCTGGTAATAGCCATTACGCTCATTGTTATCAATGTCTTTTCTGAATTACTGACCGTTCTGTTCTACCCAGCTAAAAGGAAAGCGATGTATGCCCAGCAAGGTTAGAATTTACCCTGAGATCCGCATACCGTCACCGCTGGCACAGACATGGCAAACGTTTCGCCAAAACTCGCGTGCCATGGCCGGTTTGTGGATGTTTGCCTTTTTTATTGCCATGGCTCTACTGGGCCCCTCGTTATCCAGCTATGACCCGTTTGATCAAAACGCAAATGCATTATTGCTTTCCCCCTCCTGGGAAAAAAATGGCTCGCTGCACTATTTTTTAGGCACCGATGACTTAGGTCGAGACGTGTTATCACGTCTGTTATACGGCGCTCAGATGACCTTTGGTAGTGCGCTGACCGCCTGCGTATTGGCCATGTTGATAGGTTCCAGTATTGGGGTTGTGGCAGGAATGCAGCGCGGACTTATGTCCAGCATCTTGCACCACATGCTGGATGTGTTGTTATCTGTTCCTTCCTTGCTGCTGGCTATTGTGCTGGTTTCGCTGATGGGAGCCAGCCTCGAAAATGCTCTCCTCGCCATCACGTTGGCTTTAATTCCGCAGTTTATTCGCGCTTCATTTAATGCCGTTCGTGAGATAGCTGGCAAAGAGTACATCATCGCGGTCCGTCTCGATGGTTCAACACCATGGCGTATTCTGCGACTCGCGATTTTACCGAACATCTTGGATGTGTTGGTCACTCAGACCACGCGAGGGCTCTCTGCCGCCATACTTGATATCAGTGCCGTTTGTTTTCTGGGTATCGGCG
>CAIZDF010000608.1 GCA_903931645.1 uncultured Tolumonas sp. | reverse complement strand
GCATCCGGAGCAGAAAAATGTGCCCCTTCCAGCGTCATATGACCTTCCGGAGAAATCCACGTACCGGCAAAACGGCGCAGCAGCGTATTACCTTCGAGCGGCATGATACTCATTTCACCTAACGTCGCCGGTTTATTGTTAACTTTTATGCCCTGCCAACCATAATGAAACTCCAGCGTATCTCTAAGATCACCGGTTAACATCAGTTCTGCAGCTCCCACTTTCACCATCAGATCAGGATGTTCAATCATCCAGTGATCCATACTCAGGCGCATATCCAGCCCTTGGTTATACGCAGAAAATTTCCATGTTAATGTCATTGGTAAAGAAGCAGGAACCGATTGCTGTTTTACCAATTCAGCCATACTGCCACGCGACATATCTAACGTCGCTGCGCCTTTTACAATCAAAGGCAGGACCGTATTAGAAACATTCACAAATAGCTCAACCGGTTTTTGTGGCTCGGCTGGCAGAGGCTCTGTCATTGCATCTTGTGCAGCGCGTAACGATTCAGGGTCATTACTATCTACCGCACCGGCATTTTGATTTTGTCGCATATGCTGGTTGATCACGACCAAATGCAGAACACCATCACGGGAAAACGGCATGGTTGATTCTGGATACCAACTAGCCCGCATCACACCGCTACGATTAATGGCATCAACACTCGACAAAATATGTTCATCTAACGATTTTATGGTGTACCAACTAGCCGCTACAACGGCGGCACATCCCGCTACAACAAGACCTAATAAGGTATATTTCGTCGCGTTTGAACTCATAAAACTATCCCTCTTCTTATCACTTTTTCCATAAATTAAGCATTCTGTTTGCTTACCATGAAAATATCACAGCTGTGGGCTGAACAAATAAAATACATTTTCCAGCATTCGTTGTATCCAAGGTCGATCACGCCAATCGGCTAATGCCATTTGTTTTGCTTCGTGCAGATAGCCTTGTTGCAGCTCTCTCAGCATAGTCGCAAATGAGTAATCATCCACCAAGAGTGTGACTTCAAAATTAAGCCATAAACTACGCTTATCCAGATTCAAGGTGCCAATTAACGCAATCTCATCGTCTACCAACACACTTTTAGTATGCAGTAAGCCTTTACTACAACGATGAATTTCAACGCCGGATGTTAGTAACTCTTCCAAAAAAGCATTACAGGCAAAATTAACCATACGGGAATCGTTACGCTCAGGAATAATCAACTGTACTGATACGCCTCGATCAGCCGCCGATTGCAGCGCCGCAACCAAAGGATCATCTGGCACAAAATACGGCGTTGTCAAAACCAGACTACGTTCGGCCTGATAAATTGCCTGCAACAAAATCTGCTGCACACAATCACCACCGGTAAATGGTCCGGAAGGCACCAGCTGGACATGATGTTCTCTGTCGGTCCAGGATTCTGGTTCATGCTGGCGAGAATCCAGTAACCGTTCGCCAGTTTCCATTTCCCAATCGCGCACAAACAACGACCACATGACCGGCACCACCGGCCCCTGCACCCGCACCATGACATCAATCCATTGACCTACACCGCGCCCTCGTTTGAAGAGTTCAGGATCAATCAGGTTCATTGACCCGGTGTAAGCAACACGATCATCGACAATCATTAATTTGCGATGCATCCGCAGATCTTGCCGGTGGAATGGCATTCGCCATGCTTTAGCGGGTAATACCTCAACCAATAAAATTCCTGCACTGCGTAATCGTAACGGCCAATCAGTAGCGAAAAAATCTGCACTCCCCACCGAATCAAGCAATACCCGACAATCCACGCCCCGTTTTGCTGCTTGCATCAATGCTTCAGCAATATTGTCAACTCGTCCACCCGCTTGCCAAATGTAAAATTCGAGATAACAGAAAATTTTCGCCTGTTGAATATCAGTTATCAGATTTTCCAAAATAGTTTCCGGCTCTGATAATAACGTCAGATGATTGCCACCCAATAACGGCATACCAAGCCGCGACTGGATCAATGCTACCAGTGGATTAGCTTTAACCGACGGCTTTACTGGCTGATGAGGAAACCCAGCGACCAGATGTTGCAACCAAGCGACATAAGGCCGATACATTGCCTGAGCCAGTTGCGCCCGACGTCGCCCTAACCGGACTTCCCCCAGAATCAAATAGGCCGAAACACCCAATACCGGGATCGCCAAAATCAATGCCAGCCACGCAAGTGAAACGCCAATCGGCCGCCGTTTCATGATCACACGAACCACAATACCGACGACCAGTAAGGTATAAAAACCAAAGACCAAAAAACCAAACAAGTTATACAACACATCCAGCAAAGTCATTTGTGGTCGCATTTATTAATCCTTATTTTCCGGCTCTGGCATGATACGTAACGAATGCTATGATGAGCCCGCGTTCAGGCTATTTGATAAGGCGGTATCATGTTGCACGCTCTTCTTTTAACTCTATCTCTCAGTGGCCAAACTGCAGGGCCAATTGACATTACAGAACAAGAATTAACTCAATATGTGAACCAAAAAGCCAAATACCAGCAACAATATGGTTTGCCGGGTTTGTTTGATGTGGATGTCAATATCGATTCGATGCAGGTTCGCCTTGGACGACAAAAAGCCAATATGGCACAAGTATTAAGCAATGGACGCTTTACGCTCACCCTACCAGGGCAACCTTCAGTTGATGGTACAATCAGCGCTGATTTTGAAGCAAAACCCCGCTATCATTTAAAAACGGGGGCAATTTATCTGGATAACTTTACATTAACCAGTTATCAGATAAAGCCGGCAGAAGTGCAGCAACAATTTGCCCCGCTCATTGGTTATTTGGTACAAGGCTTACAAAGTCGTTTGCAACAACAACCGGCGTATGTGCTTAACACCAAAGATAAAGAACAGCGCTGGTTGAAACAGCATGTCACACGATTTGAATTGTTACCCGGAAAACTGAGACTCCATACGGATAAAACAGGATCAACGGAATGAGTTCACCGCGACACCCATTACCTTGTTTCGCTTTGTTCTGGCTGATGCTGTCGGCATTGTTGTTAGTTGGTTGCCAAAGTCAGATTTCGGAATCGCCGCACTACGCATCTGGGTTAAGTGATCCGGCGTATGCCCGCTCTGCGTTATATGAACAATATCAAGAATGGCAAGGTGTTCCTTACCGAACTGGTGGTGAAAGCCGTCGGGGTGTCGATTGTTCTGCGTTTATGCAACTCACGTTTCGCGAGCAGTTTGCCATGCAACTGCCCCGCGATACGGATAGTCAAGCCCATATCGGGCGCGCTGTCTCCAGCCGTCAATTACGCCCTGGTGATTTGGTGTTCTTTAATATTGGCCATAGCACCCGGCATGTGGGCGTAATGGTCGATAAAAATAAGTTTCTGCATGCGTCGAGCAGTAAAGGCGTGATGATCTCCGATCTGAATCAACCTTACTGGCAGCGTTATTACTGGCAGGCCCGACGTTTATCACAATAACCATACCCTTCGTACTTGAAATTGCAGCGCCGTTGACGGCGCTCACTCACCCCAATCACATAGTATCTCTATACTCATGGGGATTCGCTCTCTTGTCGCCTTGCTGCAATTCCAATTACTTTGGGTATAAATTGGCATATAAGAGATAAAAAAGAGCCGCTGATAAAGCGGCTCTCTTATTTCGTTTGTTTAATGAATGGCGATTAACCAATAAACACTCGCGCATTACGGAACATACGTAACCATGGGCTGTTCTCTGCCCAATCGTCTGGGTGCCATGAGTTCGCCACCGTACGCATCACACGTTCCGGGTGCGGCATCATGATGGTCACGCGACCATCCGCAGTAGTCAGACCGGTGATACCTGCTGGTGAACCGTTCGGGTTCAGCGGGTAACGTTCAGTCGCCACGCCGTAATGGTCAACGAATTTCACCGCGACTGTGCCACTGTTTTGCAGCGCAGCCAGATGATCCGCATCACGCAGTTCAACTCGGCCTTCACCATGTGAAACCGCGATTGGCATACGAGAGCCAGCCATCCCCTGGAAGAAGATCGACGGTGATGGCTGCACTTCTACCAAGCTGAAACGGGCTTCAAAACGCTCAGATTCGTTACGTACAAAACGTGGCCACAGGTCAGCACCTGGGATCAGGTCATGCAAGTTAGACATCATCTGACAACCGTTACAGATCCCCAGCGCAAAGGTATCATTGCGATGGAAGAAACTCTGGAACGCATCACGTGCACGGCTGTTAAACAGCACGGACTTCGCCCAACCTTCGCCAGCACCCAATACGTCACCGTAAGAGAAACCGCCGCAAGCAGCTAAGCCTTGGAATTCAGCCAGATCGAGGCGACCTTCCAAAATGTCACTCATATGCACGTCGATAGCACTGAAACCAGCACGATCAAACGCGGCGGCCATTTCGCTTTGCGAGTTCACGCCCTGCTCACGCAAGATCGCCACTTTTGGTGCCGCGCGTTTGGCAATATAAGGTGCCGCTACGTCCTGATTCAGATCGAAGCTCAGTTTCACGTTCAGACCCGGATCGTTTACATCCAGTTTGGCCTGATGTTCACTGTCAGCACAGGCTGGGTTATCACGCATCCGTTGCATCAGATGAGTGGTTTCCGCCCAAATTTTGCGGAAGTGAACGCGCGGTTCAGACAACACCACTTGATCGTTACGGGTAAAGCACAGCGTGTCTTTCTGGTTCAGTGTACCAATCACAAAGGTATTGGCTGCCAGACCATGGCCGGCCAGAATAGTCAGAATTTCTTCTTTATCGGCACGGGCAACTTGGATCACTGCACCCAGCTCTTCGTTAAACAGCACAGACAAGTCGTCACTGGCTAACTGATCCAGCTGTACGCTGATACCGGTTTTGCCAGCAAACGCCATTTCGGCCAGCGTAACGAACAAACCACCATCGGAACGATCGTGGTAAGCCAGCAGTTTGCGATCAGCAACCAACGCCTGCATGGCATTGAAGAAGCCTTTCAGCTGTGCTGGGCAATCAACATCCGGTGCTTTGTCACCCAGTTGTTTGTAAACCTGAGCCAGACAAGAAGCACCCAGACGGTTTTTACCGCTGCCCAAGTCGATTAAGATCAGGTCGGTTTCGCCTTTATCGGTACGCAGTTGTGGCGTCACGGTATTACGCACATCATCCACACGGGCAAATGCAGTAATGATCAGCGACAGCGGTGCAATCACCTCTTTCTGCTCATCATCTTGCTGCCAGCGGGTTTTCATCGACATAGAGTCTTTACCCACTGGGATGGTCAGTTCCAGCTCAGGGCACAGTTCTTCACCTACCGCTTTCACTGCCGCATACAGACCCGCATCCTCACCTGGGTGACCGGCTGCAGCCATCCAGTTCGCTGACAATTTAACGCGTTTCAGATCACCAATTTGCGTGGCTGCGATGTTAGTCAATGACTCAGCCACCGACATACGCGCAGAAGCAGCATGGTCAAGCAGCGCAATCGGTGAACGCTCACCCATCGACATCGCTTCACCCGCATAGGTGTCGTAAGACGCAGCAGTCACGCCGCAATCCGCAACCGGGATCTGCCAAGGGCCAACCATCTGATCGCGCGCAACCAGACCCGTTACGGTACGGTCGCCGATGGTGATCAGGAAGGTTTTCTCCGCCACTGTCGGCAGACGCATGATGCGTTCCGCCGCATCTTTCACGGTGACACCGCTCAGATCTAACGGTTTGCCTTTTGCCGGCAGAGTAGTCACATCACGATGCATTTTAGGGGCTTTGCCCAGCAATACATCCAGTGGCATATCAATCGGTTTATTATCGAAATGGCTGTCATTCAGTGTCAGGTGTTGCGCTTCGGTCGCTTCACCGATCACCGCATACTGCGCGCGTTCACGGCGGCACAGCTCTTCAAACAGTGGCAATTGATCAGCCGCCACAGCCAGCACATAACGTTCTTGTGATTCGTTACACCAGATCTCCAGCGGCGTCATGCCCGGTTCATCGTTCGGAATAGCGCGCAGTGAGAAATTACCGCCACGGCCACCGTCGTTCACCAGTTCCGGCATCGCATTCGACAAACCACCGGCACCCACGTCGTGGATAAACAGGATCGGGTTGTGTTCGCCCATCTGCCAACAACGGTCGATTACTTCCTGACAACGACGTTCCATTTCTGGGTTTTCACGTTGTACCGAAGCAAAATCCAGATCTTCGGCAGATTGACCTGAAGTCATAGAAGACGCAGCACCACCGCCCAAACCGATGTTCATGGCCGGGCCACCCAGTACTACCAGTTTGGCGCCGACAGAGATCTCGCCTTTTTGTACGTGTTCGCCACGAATATTACCTAAGCCACCCGCCAGCATGATTGGCTTGTGATAACCACGGATCTCGTCACCGTTATGGCTTGGTACTTTCTCTTCATAGGTACGGAAGTAACCCAGAATGTTTGGACGACCAAATTCGTTGTTAAATGCCGCACTGCCCAATGGGCCATCCAGCATGATATCCAGCGCACTAACGATACGGTTTGGTTTGCCGAAGTTAGTTTCCCATGGCTGATGATGGCCAGGGATCTGCAGGTTAGATACCGTGAAACCGCTTAAACCCGCTTTTGGTTTAGAACCACGACCGGTTGCGCCTTCGTCACGAATTTCACCACCAGAACCGGTAGCCGCACCCGGGAACGGAGAAATCGCCGTTGGATGGTTATGGGTTTCGACTTTCATCAGGATGTGGATCGGTTCCTGATGATATTGATATTCACCCGTTTCAGGGCTTGGGAAGAAACGGCCCGCTTCACTGCCTTCCATCACGGCGGCGTTATCTTTATACGCAGACAACACATAATCGCTGTGCTTTTCATTGGTGTTTTTGATCATCTTAAACAGCGATTTCGCCTGTTTCTGACCATCAATCGTCCAATCGGCATTAAAAATCTTATGGCGGCAGTGCTCAGAGTTAGCCTGCGCGAACATATACAGTTCGATATCGTTTGGATTACGTCCCAGCTTCTGGAAGCTTTCCAACAGATAATCAATTTCATCATCGGCCAGCGCCAGACCCAGCTGGACGTTGGCATTCACCAACGCTTCACGACCACCAGTCAATACATCAACTGCCGTCAGCGCACGCGGTTCGTGATGCGCAAACAGAGCTGCCGCATCATCGAGCTTCGCAAACACGCTTTCCATCATGCGGTCATGAAGCAACGCCACAATGGTCTGCTGTTGTTCAGCCGTCAACGCATCTGCCGTGATGTAATAGGCGATACCACGTTCCAGACGGTTGATTTGCTTCAGACTACAGTTGTGCGCGATGTTTGTTGCTTTCGATGACCAAGGAGAGATAGTGCCAGGGCGGGGAGTAACCAGAACTAACAAGCCTGTCGGCGTATGTTCAGCAATGGTCGGGCCGTACCGTAACAATTTTTCCAGTATTACCCGTTCCGCCTCCGAGAGGGGAGCCGAGACATCGGCAAAGTGCATATATTCAGCATAGACATCATGCACAGGTAAGGATTTTTCAGCAAATGCATCCTTCAATTTGCTGATACGAAACTCGGATAGCGCAGGCGCACCTCGTAAGATTTCCATGTTGCCAGTTCTCTCACTAAGTAATAGAGGGGGGAAATTGCAGTGTGCGTATTATAGGAAGGCGGGAGGGTAGCTGTCGACCGAAAAGCAGCGATCTGTCACGGAACAGTACGATTAAATGCAGGTTTAGTATGTAAAGCATGTAACAACGTGAGCTTTTCCCTTTTCTTTCTCGTATTGGATGTGATATCACTTATCCGATAACAACAAGACAACAAGAAAGAGGGGGAATCCCTATGCAAGCAAGAAGAAAAATTCGTTTACGTAAAACACCAACGTTGCGCACCGGTGTTCGACGCTTGGTAGCCCGAGTTGCTCGACACCGCAAAAACCTGCATCGTCATCGTTCATTTTTTCTGATCTCGGAACAACTCTGAATTAGTGTGTGCCGTTTGTAGCTAAACAGACGGCACAATAAGCGCTAACACCTCATCATCCAAATCACGCTTTAACCGGTAACACCACCCCAGTCGGATCTTGCAACAACGCCACGAGCTGTTCTTCATTCCAGACAGGGACACCAAGCTGTTGCGCTTTATCCAATTTAGAACCAGCAGCGTCCCCGGCAATCACTAAATCAGTTTTTGCCGAAACGGAACCGGCGACCTTAGCACCTAACGCCTGCAATGCTTGTTTGGCGGCATCACGGTTCAATTGTGACAAAGCACCGGTTAAGACCAGTGTTTTGCCATTCAGTGGTAGTGCTTCCACAGCCACTTTCTCTACTGGTTGCCAGTTAATTCCCGCACCACCAGCACTGACTGGAGCCACTAACCGTTGGATCACTTCTAAATTATGTTCCTGACGGAAAAAGTAATAGAGATGTTTTGCCATCACTTCACCCACATCCGACACCTTTAGTAACGACTCAAT
>CAIZDF010000607.1 GCA_903931645.1 uncultured Tolumonas sp. | reverse complement strand
GTTGATGCACGGTGTTCTTAAAAATGTTATACTGAACTTATGGGTGCTTTCCATACCGAACTTATGGGTACTTTCCATACCGAACTTATGGGTACTTTCCATAAAAAACAAGAATTATTGAAAAATCAGGGCTGGATCACGATCCAGCCCTGATTTTTAAGCAAATGGTCATATTTGTTGGTGATTAACGTAACTTATAAGATTGTTCAGAATCGCTTATGCTATTAGATATTAGAATTATGTTTGCTGATATATTTTCACATTGTGCTGCACATCATGGAATAATCCCGTTTCTTAATTGGGAGAAATGATGGAGGATAATAATTACTTATGATCAATATTGCAGAACTAAAAGTTTTTGTTACAGCCGCTGAAGAGATGAATTTTAGCCGGGCTGCGCAGAGATTACATTTGTCGCAATCGGCAGTCAGTCAAAATATTCAATCCATTGAGCGCACTTATCGGGTTGAATTGTTTGTGCGGCACGGGCGTTCAGTCCAGTTGAGTGAGGCTGGTAAGTCGATTTTGCCAATGGCCAGAGATGTGCTAAATTCAGCTCGTTTGCTGGAGGATGCCCTGTCCAATGTGAATGGTGAGGTGGCGGGGGACTTGAGCATTGGCTGCGCAACCACGTCTGGCCGCTATTTCATTCCGAATCTGCTGGCGTCATTTCAACGCGATTATCCTCATGTGCGCACCCGGGTGAGCTTGATGCGCCGCCAGGATGTTCTGGACGGCTTGCTGGATCAGACTTTAAACATCGGTATCATCGGTCGTTTTGTAGAGCATCGTGATTTGCAGATCCAGCCTCTACTCGAAGATCGCGTGATTTTGATCGTGCCTGCGCATCATCCGTGGGCCAATTTGAAACAAGTAAAACCGGCGGATGTCCTGGAACAGCCATTTATCAGCCGTGAAGTCAATTCTGGAACTTACGAAGTGCTGTTTGATAATTTGCGCCGACATGGCATTGACCCGGATAATTTGAATGTAGTCATGCAGTTGGGTGATGCCGAAGCAGTAGAAATGGCAGTTGAAAAAGGAATTGGTATCACCTTTATCTCTGAAATGATGGCTGCGCGCAGCCTGGCGTTGGGGCGCGTAAAAAAGGTGGCCGTGGAAGGATTTAACGTCACCCAGCCGGTATACATGGTGCGGCATGTCTCGCGTATGTTTACACACGCTGAAGCTAAGTTATGGGAGTTTGTAAAACTTCACCATGAAGAATTGACAGCCGAGCTGTTGTTCAACCTGGCGGATGTGACGTTGGCCAGATAAGGTCTGGCAAATTTAGGATAGGTTTCCAGCCCAGATAAACAGCAATCTCATCAAAGTCTGGAGATTGCTGTTTCTTTTCAGGGATTGGTTCTAAAATAGTACTACTCACCCGGTTGTGTCATCAGTGAAAATAAATAGCCAAATAGCTAAAATTCGATGGGTTACCCCGCGAAAAGTACCGTCCCCCCTTCCCGCTTTTCGGGCCGAGGGCCGGGGGCTTAGGTCGTCATTGCCCACAATAAGCAACCCGTGAGTAGTAACCTGAATTGGTTTGAATCCCGTACAAATATATTGCAAAAATCATGATTGAAGCACGAGGAATATTTCTGCGGAGGAAGCATGTTAACACCTATTGAAATGATTCTGTTTGGATTGGCAGTCGTGGTTTCGTTGTATTACACATGGAGAGGCGTTGAGAGGATCATTAAGAACATCAACAGCGGTAAAGGGAAACCGGATTGGAACGTGGTCAAGAAAAAGGCC
>CAIZDF010000606.1 GCA_903931645.1 uncultured Tolumonas sp. | reverse complement strand
GTCTTTACCGAAGCCAAAGAGGCCATTTTGATCACCGAACCGGATGGCCGTATTGTGCAGGTCAACCAAGCTTTTACCGATATTACCGGTTATAGCGAAGCCGAAGTTTTAGGTAAAAATCCACGCATTCTGCACTCGGGTTATCAAGATCTGCAATTCTATAAAACCTTCTGGCAACAGCTGCTGCAAGAAGGTCATTGGAGTGGTGAGATCTGGAACCGACGCAAAAATGGCGAGATATTTGCGGAGCTGCAAACCATCAGTGCCGTCAAAAATGAGAATAATGAAACTCATCACTATGTTTGTTTGGCGTCAGATATTTCCCATCAAAAACAACATGAAAAACAGCTGGAACAACAGGCCTATTATGATTTACTGACAGGCTTACCTAACCGCAAATTACTGACCGATAAATTAGTGCTGGCCATGCAACAATGCCAGCAAACCGATAATCTACTGACTGTCGCGTATATCGACCTCGATGGTTTTAAACAGATCAATGACACTTATGGGCACGCCATCGGCGATCAACTATTGATGGCGGTGGCTGTTCAGATGAAAAAGACCTTACGGGAAACCGATACGGTAGCCCGCATCGGCGGTGATGAGTTTGTCGCATTACTCAATGTCAGTAAGGAACTCAGCCACTCACTACATTTAGTAAAACGACTATTGCATGTCATTTCCAAAACTATTCTGATTGATGATTTGCAGCTCAAGGTCAGCGCCAGCATTGGCCTCGCTTTTTATCCGCAATTGGAAAATATCCCGGCTGAACATCTGTTAGCACAAGCCGATCAGGCGATGTATCAAGCCAAACAGGCTGGAAAAAATCGTTACCATATTTATGCTTCTTCGCTGGAACATCAGACAGAACCTCTTCGCTAATATTCTGACTCATTGGTCAATATTTGCGCCATTTCGGACCATTTGCCCTGCCATCTGCACCATGATTGTTTTTTAACCAATCACTAATCGCCCCATCACGCGCATTTCTTCCACTTAATCTGCTGAAAAATAGGTTTTTTATAAATTGGCATGCCCTCTGCAAAGAAAAACCTAACCAAACAGTCAAAAAATGCAGAGGCGTGGACGCCATGAAACATTCCCTTCAACTGCTGACGACGGAATCGTCGCCTGTGCAAACCGAGCCAGCATTGACACGTCCGGTTATTGTGGCGCGCAATGCCAATCTGATTTACCCCGCTGCTGACAAACCAGTGCATGCATTACATGATATCGATCTGACCATTCGTCAGGGAGAGTTTGTCTCGCTGATTGGCCCTTCGGGTTGTGGCAAAACCACCTTGCTGCGCGCAATCGCCGATCTGGAATCGATCACCTCGGGTGAGTTGCTGGTCAATGACATGACGCCATCGGAAGCGCGGTTATCCGGTGCTTACGGTTATGTGTTTCAGGCGCCAGCACTGTTTCCGTGGCGCACCGTGTTGCAAAACGTCGTCTTACCCTTGCAGATCCAAGGCAAGATGGCCGCTGAAGCGGAAGAGATCGGGCGGGAGCAACTCGCGCGTGTTGGTTTAACTGGTTTTGAGGGGAAATACCCGTGGCAGTTATCCGGCGGTATGCAGCAGCGGGTGTCGATTGCCCGTGCTCTGGGCTTTAAGCCAAAAATTCTGATGATGGATGAACCCTTCGGCGCATTGGATGAAATAACCCGCGACAACCTGAATCAACAGTTGCAAGCTCTCTGGTGTGAAGAGCAGCGCACCGTGGTGTTTGTCACCCATTCCATCTCGGAAGCGGTTTATCTGTCGACCAAGATCGTGGTGATGTCGCCACGCCCCGGTCGCATCGTTAAAATTATCGATTCACCATTACCGCGTGAACGCACCTTGGGGCTGCGCGATACCCCTGAATTTATGCAGTTGGCGCACGAGGTCAGAGAGGCATTGGCGGAGGGGCACCATGAGCATTAACACCTTCCGCCAACATGTCATCCCAGTGTCCGTGATCGTCGTGTTTGGTTTACTGTTTTGGTATTGCCTAACGGTTGGGCTCAATGCGTCTGGCGCTATCGCCCGCGTGTTGCCGAAAGATGGCAGTTGGAGTTACAACGATCTCATTCATGCCACGCTCTCAATGAGTCGCCCGATTTTACCCGCCCCCCACCAGATCATTCAGGATATCTGGGTTAGCCTGACCAAATGGTCGATCACCTCGCCGCGTAACTTGCTGCTGCACACATGGGTGACGGCCAGCGCAGCGCTGACCGGTTTTGGCATGGGCGTCGTATTGGGGCTGCTGTTAGCGGTGTGCATTGTGCACTCCAAAACGCTGGATAAAGCCCTGCTGCCCTGGATTGTCGCCTCACAAACCGTACCGGTGCTCGCTATCGCACCTATCGTGTTGATCATCTTAGGCAGTCTGGGAATTACAGGGCTACTGCCGAAAGCAGTGATTGCCATGTATCTGTGCTTTTTTCCCGTTACCGTGGCAATGGTGCAAGGCTTACGTTCGCCACAACGCTTAGAGATGGAGCTGCTGCACACCTATGCCACAGGCAAAGTCGATACCTTCTGGTTGTTACGCTTACCGGCATCGCTGCCCTTTTTGTTTCCGGCATTTCGGGTGGCCATTGCCAGCGGTCTGGTCGGCACCATGGTGGCGGAATTACCGACTGGCGCGCAGGCTGGTTTAGGTGCACGCCTGCTGACGGGGTCGTATTACGGCAACACCGTGCAGATCTGGTCAGCCTTGGTGATGGCTTCACTGCTGGGGTTACTGCTCACGGCCATGGTCAGCCTGATTGAACGTCTCGTGATGCGCACAAGGAGACCAGCATGAAAACAACCGCTTCCGGCTCAATCAGCCTGACACTTTCGTTGCTGTTGACGCTGATCTCGTTAACGCAGCCATTCCAATATATTGAAACCGGCTTGATCTACACCCTGCATGGCCCCTCGATGCTGATTGGTGTCACGCTAATTGCGGCTGCCTTGTCTGCGATTTGGTCGCCGGTTGGGCTTGGGTTTACGGCCCTGTTCACGCTGCTGGTTGCACTGGCCGCCGCTCAGCTGGTGCACATAGGTACCTTAACTCAACCGGCATCCGGTTACTGGTTGCAGGTGATCGCCCTCGCGCTGCTGGCGCAACTGACGGTAACACGGCTGACCGAGTGTCATCACGCTCGCCTGCCCAACGGTGCTGTTGCTGCTTTGTTTGGTGGCTGGTTGCTCTATTTCTGGCAACTGCTGATCACGGTGTTTGCGGTGCCGCAAGTTTTGTTGCCTACCCCATTTGCCATTGTGCAGGCCATCGTTGAGAACGCCGGGTTACTGGCCGGTGACTTTGTGCAAACCGTCTTAAAATCGGTAGTGATCGGTTATCTGCTGGGCAGTGGTTTAGGCGTGCTCACGGGCATTCTGATTGAACGCTTCCCGTTTCTGCAACGCGGTTTGTTACCACTGGCGAATCTGACCAGCACCATTCCGCTGGTTGGCATCGCCCCCATTGCGGTGATGTGGTTTGGTTTTGACTGGCCCTCAAAAGCGGCCGTGATTGTGTTGGTGACCTTCTTTCCCGCCCTCGTCAGCACACTGGCTGGGCTGCAGTCGACCGGCAAACTTGAGCGCGAATTGATGTACTCCTACGCCGCCAGTCCGCGCTTTACCTTGCTGGCATTACGTCTGCCAGCGGCGATGCCATTTATCTTTAACGCCCTGAAAGTGAACTCCACACTGGCGCTGATCAGCGCGATCGTGGCGGAGTTTTTCGGCTCACCAACTGCCGGTTTAGGGTTTCGTATTTCAGCGGAAGCGGCCCGTATGCACATGCCGATCGTATGGGCTGCGATTGTGGTGGCTTCCGTTGTCGGTTCTGGCCTGTATGCCGTTGTGGCAGGGCTGGAACGTCGCGTTACGTTCTGGCACCCCTCAGTGCGCAGTGGGTCGTGAACGTGTGTTACTACCGCAGCGAGTTTCATAGGGACTTGATGTGTTTCGAAACAAAAACAGAGGATCAACCGATGACCAATAAAACTGCTTTTCGTAAACATATTCTCGCCGCCGCAACCACCATGGCGATGGCCTTTACCGTCACTGGCGCACACGCCGCCGAGAAGGTAACGCTACAGCTGAAGTGGGTGCCACAGGCCCAGTTTGCCGGTTATTACGTGGCACAGGAGAAAGGCTTTTATAAAGATGCAGGCCTTGATGTCACCATTAAACCGGGTGGCACCGATATTTCACCGGTGCAGGTGATTGCCGGTAAATCGGCCGATGTGATCGTCAACTGGATGCCCGATGCCCTCGCGGCCCGCGAAGCCGGTGTGCCACTGGTCAATATCAGCCAGATTTATGATCGTTCCGGCATGATGCTGACCTGTAAAAAAGCCAGCGGCATCAGCACCCCTGCCGATCTGAAAGGGAAAACCTTAGGCGTCTGGTTTGGTGGTAATGAATACCCGTTCTTTAACTGGATGAATAAGCTCGGCTACAAGCCGGATGTTGATATCAAGGTGCTGAAACAGGGCTTTAACGTCGACCCGCTGCTGCAAGGTCAGGCCGACTGTATTTCCACCATGAATTACAACGAATATTGGCAGTTGATTGATGCCGGCATGAAAGCCGATGAGCTCATCACTTTCGCCTATGAAGATCAAAAAGCCTCAACGTTGGAAGACGGCCTGTATGTCCTGGAATCCGACCTGAAAAACAAAGCGTTTGTCTCGAAGATGGCAAAGTTTGTCAAAGCAACGCTGAAAGGTTGGGATTACGCGGTTGCTCATCCGAAAGAAGCGGCTGAGATTGTCGTCGAACAAGATGCCTCTGGTGCCGCCACCGTTGAGGTGCAACAACGCCAGATGGAAAATGTCGCCAAGTTGATCACCAGCGCCAACAGCAAAAAAATGGGCTATCTCGACCCTGCCGCTTATAAACGCACCATCAGTGTGTTGTTAAGCGGTGGTAGCTCACCGGTGATCAAGAAAGACCCGGGTGATAAAGCCATGACCCACGTGGTTTGGGACGCCGCCTCAAAATTATAACGTTTCCACTTGCGATCTCCTGCACCTTGCCCTGTAAAGGTCGGGAGATCGCGCCTCTTGCTGCAAAATCGTTCTCGTTTGTCATGCCATAGTGATAAAGTGCCCGCACATTCAGCCGTGCGATTTTCGCTTTTTTCCGTTACCGATGTGCCTTATGACAATCAATAACCTGTCTGCTGATAACGAATCGACTCTCACATCCAGCCCTTATTCGTTGCTAGATGAACTCTCTGCGCAAGATGACGAGGCTAAAGGCCGTATCCGCCTCAACAATGAAGCTGTCATTTTAGCGGCGGCTGAACGCACCTTTTCCCGCAGTGGTTTTAAAGGCACCACCATGGCACAGATCGCTGACGAAGCAGACCTGCCGAAAGCCAATTTGCATTACTATTTTGGCAATAAACAGAACCTCTATCTGCATGTGTTAAATCAGATCTTGCACGACTGGTTAACGCCGATGGATGAGATCACGCCAGAATCAGACCCCAAACAAGCGCTCGAAGCTTATGTGCGCCAAAAGATGAAACTCTCGTTTGAACGCCCCGACGCCTCAAAGCTGTTTGCCAATGAGTTGCTGCAGGGTGCCAAAGTGATTCATGAACTGCTGCACACCGAGTTGAAAGAGCTGGTTGTTAGTAAAAAAGCGGTGATTGAAAGCTGGATAGCACAGGGCAAGATCCGCCCCGTCGACAGCACACACCTGTTTTTCTCTATCTGGTCGATCACCCAAACCTATGCCGACTTTGATATTCAGATCAGAGCCGTTTTGGGGGATGAGGCAAATCATGCGGACGCGCAGGAACGGGCGATCCAGCATGTGTTGTCAGTGGTCTTCCGTACTTGTGGGCTGGAATAACACCAGCCCTCTGCGCATTTTTACAGCAAATCTAGCCCAACTGCGGTGCAATTCACCCCAAAACGAACATCTTTTACTCACTTCGTGTCCGCTCTCATTGCCTACTTCCCCCGTTAAATGCCTATTTAATCAACATTCCTGACCATTTGGTCAATTTGGCATAATAATCGCAATGTTTTTCGTGAAATCCTAACCAATTAGTCAGGATTCTAATAACTACAGAGTTTCACGGAGGAGCGACCCCATGAAGAACCCGAATCCTGTCGGATCTGATGCCCCCGGTATCTTGTCAGGCCGACTCAGCCCCGCTGATTACGCACGGAACTTCTGCGACAGCCATGCACCACTCAATCTGTCACAAGCATTAATTGAAGCGGACCGCTGTTATTACTGCTACGACGCTCCCTGCACCAAGGCGTGCCCGGCGGGCATCAATGTGCCAAGCTTTATTCACCGTATTGCACAACAAAACGTGCGTGGTGCAGCAGAAGTGATTCTGGAAGCCAACGAACTCGGTGGCATGTGTGCTCGCGTCTGCCCGACCGAAAGTCTGTGTGAACAAGCCTGCGTGCGTAATGCACAACAAAGCAAACCGGTGGAAATTGGTTTACTGCAACGCTTTGCCACCGACACCTATTTTGTTGACCCGGGTAAACCACTGTTCAGCCGTGCTGCGTTAAGCGGGAAAAAAGTCGCGGTGGTCGGTTCAGGCCCGGCAGGTTTGACCGTAGCGCACCGCTTGTCACGGCTGGGGAATGATGTCGTGCTGTTCGAAGCCAAAGATAAATTGGGTGGCCTCAACGAATATGGCCTCGCCAGCTATAAAACCACCAACAATTTTGCGCAGACCGAGATCCGCTGGTTGCTCTCTATCGGCGGCATTGAAGTCAAAACCGGTCAAGCACTGGGCCGGGATTTCACACTCGCTGGTTTGCAAAATAATTACGATGCGGTGTTCTTAGGCATGGGCTTGGCCGGCGTTAATGCGCTGGGCGTTACGGAACCCTCTGTTGCCGGCATTCGTGAAGCAGTCGATTTTATCGCAGAACTGCGGCAGGCTGACGACAAAGCCGAGGTTGCCATTGGTCGTCAGGTGATCGTCATTGGCGGTGGCATGACCGCGGTTGATGCGGCGGTGCAAGCCAAAAAACTGGGCGCCCGTGAAGTCACCATGGTCTATCGCCGTGGTGAAAGTGCGATGAAAGCCTCACAGGTGGAAATTGACTGGGCACGCAGCAATGGCGTCACCATCCGCCACTGGGCCGCACCCAAAGCCATCGTTACCGAGCAAGGCCATCTGCAGGAAATGACCTTCGCCGTCACGCATGAACAAGATGGCAAACTCGTCGAAACGGGCGAAATCTTTACCCTCGCAGCCGACATGATCTTAAAAGCCATCGGCCAGACTTACCTGCCTGAAGCCGCTGGTGCACCACTGCAATTGCGCGGTGGACGCATCGCCGTCGATGACGATGGCCGCACCTCACTGCCCGGTGTCTGGGCGGGTGGCGACTGTGTTGAAGGTGGTTTAGACCTGACCGTCGATGCCGTTCGCTTAGGCAAACTGGCGGCCTTTTCTATTGATAACACCCTGCGCGCCAGTGAAGGTGCATCCCCTGTTGCGCTGCCTGTAGAGGAGTCTTGTCATGGCTGATATTCGCAGTAATTTTCTCGGCATCAAAAGCCCGAATCCATTTTGGTTAGCCTCGGCACCGCCGACTGACAAAGAGTATAACGTAGTGCGCGCCTTCGAAGCCGGCTGGGGTGGCGTAGTCTGGAAAACATTGGGCATCGACCCGCATGTGGTCAACGTCAGCGGCCCGCGTTATGGCACGCTGCGTTCACAAGATCGGAAAATCATCGGCCTCAACAACATTGAACTGATCACCGATCGCAGTCTTGAAACGAATCTGGAAGAGATCGCCCGTGTGAAACGCAACTGGCCTGATCGCGCGGTCGTGGTTTCCATCATGGTGCCGTGTGACGAAGAGTCTTGGAAATTCATTCTGCCGCTGGTTGAACAAACCGGTGCCGATGGCATTGAGCTGAATTTCGGCTGCCCACATGGCATGAGTGAGCGCGGCATGGGTGCTGCCGTCGGTCAGGTGCCGGAATACATCGAGATGGTCACCCGCTGGTGTAAACAATATTGCAGCCTGCCGGTCATCGTCAAACTGACGCCGAACATTGCCGACATTCGCTTCCCGGCCCGAGCCGCAAAACGTGGTGGCGCTGATGCCGTGTCGTTAATCAACACCATTAACTCCATTATCGGCGTCGATCTCGACAATATGCTGATGAGCCCCAACACTGGCGGTAAAGGCTCACATGGCGGCTATTGTGGCCCTGCGGTTAAACCTATCGCTCTCAATATGGTGGCGGAAATTGCCCGCGACAGCGAAACGCTGGGTTTACCGATGTCCGGCATTGGTGGCGTTTCAACGTGGCGCGATGCGGCAGAGTTTATCGCGCTGGGTTGTGGCACCGTGCAGGTCTGCACCGCCGTGATGGTGCATGGTTTTAGCATCGTGCAAGAGATGATCAGCGGCTTGAACAACTACATGGATCAACACGGTTACAACACGCTGGATGATTTCCGTGGTAAAGCCGTGCCAACCGTCACCGACTGGCGCTATCTCAACCTCAATCACGTCGAAAAAGCGGTGATTGACCAAGACAGTTGCATCAAATGCGGCAAGTGCCATATCGCCTGTGAAGACACCTCGCATCAGGCTATCACCAGCATGAAAGATGGCGAACGCCATTTCGAAGTGAAGGAAAAAGACTGTGTTGGCTGCAACCTGTGCGTCTCGATCTGTCCCGTAGAAAACTGCATCAGCATGCGCAAACTGCAACCGGGAGAGATCGATCTGCGCACCAATACTCCGGTCAGCGCGGAATACGCCAACTGGACAACGCACCCGAATAACCCGATGGCCATCAAAACGACAGCTGTCGCGTAAATCGGCACGCACTATGCCTAGATATACCCAAAGTCATTGACGTTGCGGCAAATGAGCACCGTCAACAATGCGGCAACGTCAAATACGAAAGCTGTCCAACCAGCTTCGCAAGAGGGATCTGTTATGAGCAAAAGTGTATTGATTCAAGGTGGCACCGTCGTGAATGCGGATCGCGAGTTCCGCGCCGACGTGCTGTGTGTCGATGGCCTGATCGTCGCGGTCGGTGAGAACCTAGCGGCGCAAGCACCCATCGGCTGTGACGTGGTTGATGCCGGTGGGCAGTACGTCATGCCCGGCGGCATCGACCCGCACACGCACATGAACTTCCCGTTTATGGGCACCACCACGGTGGATGATTTCTACAGTGGCACGGCGGCGGCGCTGGCCGGTGGCACAACCTCGATTATTGATTTCGTGATCCCAAACCCGCAACAACCGTTGATGGAGGCCTACCACGATTGGCGTGGCTGGGCAGAATCGGCGGCAGCGGATTACGGCTTTCACATTGCTATCACCTGGTGGGATGAGAGTGTGCATCGCGATATGGGCACCTTAGTGACGCAGGAAGGGATCAACAGCTTTAAACATTTTATGGCGTATAAAAACGCCATCATGTGTGACGATGAAACGCTGGTCAACAGCTTCCGCCGTACCCTCGAACTCGGTGCCATGCCCACCGTACATGCCGAAAACGGCGAACTGGTTTATTTGTTACAGCAAGAAGTCGCCAAAATGGGCATCACTGGCCCAGAAGGTCACCCACTGTCACGCCCGCCGATGGTGGAAGGTGAAGCCGCCAACCGCGCAATTGCCATTGCCGACGTATTGGGGGTGCCGATTTACATCGTGCATGTCTCGTGTCAGGAATCGGCTGATGCCATTGCCCGCGCCCGTGCGCGCGGTCAGCGCGTGTATGGCGAAGTGCTGGCGGGCCATCTGGTCATCGACGACAGCGTCTACCGCGACCCTGACTTCACCAAAGCCGCCGCCCATGTCATGAGCCCACCATTCCGCGCGAAGCCGCATCAAGATGCACTGTGGCGTGGCCTGCAATCGGGCCAGTTGCACACCACCGCGACCGATCACTGTACCTTCTGTGCCGCGCAAAAAGCCGCGGGCAAAGAGAACTTCGCCAAGATCCCGAACGGCTGTGGCGGCGTGGAAGAGCGCATGGCCGTGATCTGGGATGCCGGTGTGAACACCGGTCGGTTAACACCAAGCGAATTTGTCGCCATCACCTCCGCGAATACCGCCAAGCTGTTCAACATCTACCCGCGCAAAGGCATTGTCGCCGTCGGCGCGGATGCCGACTTGGTGGTATGGGACCCAACCGGCAGTAAAACGCTGTCAGCCAAAACACACCATTCCAAAAACGATTTCAATATCTTTGAAGGGCGCACTGTGCAGGGCATTCCCACCTACACCGTCAGTCAGGGCAATCTGGTGTGGGTCAACGGCGAGCTACGCGCGCAGGCTGGCGCCGGACGCTATATCAAACGCCCCGCCTTTGGCAGCAACTTTGCCGCCAACGCGTTACGCGCCAAAACACTCGCCCCCACCGCCGTGAAACGCTGATCGCCTATCACGAATTTTGAGGAGAAAGGAACATGGATACCGTCATCACCGCAATACCTGCCTCTGCCACCGTGTTACCCGATGTGCGGGTGAACGGCGACCGCTTATGGCAGTCACTGATGGAACTGGCCAAAATCGGCGCGACCCCGAAAGGCGGTGTGTGTCGTTTAACCCTGACCGACCTCGACCGCCAAGGGCGCGATTTGGTGATCGGTTGGGCCAAGGAGGCGGGCCTCACTGTCACCATTGATAAAATCGGCAACGTTTTTATGCGCCGCGCGGGTAAGAATAACGCCCTGCCGCCGATCATGACCGGCAGCCATATCGACACCCAGCCAACTGGCGGTAAATTCGATGGTAACTTCGGCGTGTTGGCAGGGCTTGAGGTGATCCGCACGCTGAACGATTACGACATTGAAACCGAAGCGCCAGTCGAACTGGCATTCTGGACCAACGAAGAGGGTTCGCGCTTCGTGCCGGTGATGATGGGCTCGGGCGTGTTCGCGAATATCTTCTCACTGGAACATGCCTACGCCGCCACCGATGTCGATGGCAAAACCGTCAAAGACGAGTTGGAAAAGATCGGCTATATCGGCACGGAAATACCGGGCGAGCACCCGATTGGTGCCTATTTTGAATCGCATATCGAGCAAGGGCCGATTTTGGAAGATGAGGGCATCACCATAGGCGTAGTGCAAGCAGTGCTGGGCATTCGCTGGTATGACTGTGTGGTCACAGGAATGGAAGCGCACGCCGGCCCCACTCCGATGGCACTGCGCAAAGATGCCATGCAGGTTGCCGCCAAAGTGATGCAAGAGGTCGTGGCCATCGCTCACCGTTTCGGGCCGCATGGCCGAGGTACGGTAGGCATGGTGCAGGTGTTCCCGAACAGCCGTAACGTCATTCCCGGTCAGGCCAAATTCTCGATTGATTTCCGAAATATGACCGATGCACTGGTCGATGAGATGGATGCCGCCATCCGTGATTTTGCCAAACAGACGGAAGCTGAAACCGGTTTAACCATCGCCATTAAACTGGTTTCTGACTACCCTGCCGTGCCATTCCATTCTGACTGTAAAGATACCGTGCGACGCGCTGCCGATAAGCTGGGTTATTCCAACATGGATATCGTCTCCGGTGCCGGTCACGATGCGGTGTATATGGCAGGGCTGGCCCCAACCGGTATGATTTTCATTCCGTGTAAAGATGGCATCAGCCATAACGAAATTGAAGACACGCAACCGGAACAAGTCACCGCGGGTGCCAACGTGTTGCTGCACGCCATGCTGGAGCGGGCAGGCGTTACCAGCTAATCGTTCAAACTGATCTCCTCACATACGATGAAAACAGCCCGCAACGGGCTGTTTTTTATGCCATTGACCCATCAAGTTGACGTCACTGACCATATCTACTTTTTGGCCACAACCGTACGAGCAATGCCATCAGTGTCGTGGCGATCGCTAACACAGTCACCGCACGCCAACCCCATTGCGCCAGCAACAAACTACCCGAAGCAGCCCCGATCGCCATGCCAATAAACATACCGACAAACAATACGGCATTCAGACGGCTGCGCGCACCAGGATCAATGTTGTAAACGATGGTCTGATGCGCAATCAATGTGGCTTGCACGCCCAAATCAAAACCTATCGCGCTAACCACCAGCAGCCAAAGTTGGACCTGCATCGTCAACAGCGGTAAGAAAATCATCGCCGCAAAAGATAACGCCACCAGCGCAATGCCAGCCCGGGTGACTAACTCGGAGCCGCGGCGATCGGCAATGCGCCCAGCAATCGGTGCAGCCAAGGCACCTGCTGCACCGGCTAAACCAAACGCCCCTGCCGCCGCACTTCCTAGATGAAAAGGTGCTGCATGCAGCATCACGGCCAGTGTCGACCAAAATGCACTAAAACCGATTGAGATCAGACCCTGCGCAATAGCGGCACGTCGCAGTGCACTATGTTGCAACCAAAGACCCGCCAGCGAAGCTAATAAGGCAGAATACGATAATTGTGTCGTCGGTTTGAAATTGGGCAAGCCACGCCAGATCGCCACCAAGATCAGCGCAATGCTGATGGCCGCCGCCACGAACATGATCCGCCAGCCAAAATGATCAGCAACAAAACCACTGACTACACGAGACAACAAAATACCCAGCAATAAACCGGTCATCACCGTGCCGACGACCTTGCCGCGATGTGCTTCCGGAGCTAGTGTCGCTGCGGCAGGTACAATATCCTGCGCCATGGTGGCTGACAGCCCGATAATCAGACTCGCTACCAATAACAGACCGATAGCCGGCGCACAGGCAGCTGCCAATAATGCCACCAGCAACACAACACCTTTCAGCAAAATAATACGTCGCCGATCATAACGATCGCCCAATGGCGCCAAAAATAAAATACCCAAGGCATAACCTAATTGGGTCAGCGTGGGTACAAAACCAACGGCCCGATCGGAAGCACCGATACTC
>CAIZDF010000605.1 GCA_903931645.1 uncultured Tolumonas sp. | reverse complement strand
TCTCAGCATGATGTGGAAGCCGCCTATAAAGCGGGTGAATTGAATCGTGATGCCATCATCGTTGTGCGTTTCAACGGCCCTGCCGCCAATGGCATGCCGGAGCTGCATAAGCTGATGCCAATCCTCGGGACTTTGCAAAAAGCCGGTCATAAAGTTGCGTTGGTGACCGATGGCCGTTTATCCGGCGCTTCCGGCAAGATCCCAGCTGCTATCCACGTGACACCAGAAGCTGCCAAAGGGGGCCCGCTGGCACAACTGCAAAACGGCGATCGCATTCGTCTCGATGCTACTCATGGCACTTTGCATGTTCTTGATGACGTTCGTCAGCGCCCACTGGCTAAATCCAACCTATCTGCCCAACACCATGGTTTAGGCCGCGAATTGTTCGGCTCATTCCGGCGCCTGGTTTCCAGCGCGGAACAAGGTGCATCGATCTTATTTTCCGACAACAATTTTTAATGAAGGATAACAGCAACATGAATTGGACACTTTCTCCTGCTACTGTATTTGCCGCCTCACCAGTTGTACCGGTAATGGTCATTGACGACCTGGCGCATGCCGTACCGATGGCCAAAGCCTTGGCTGCGGGTGGTATTACCGTTTTTGAAATTACCTTACGTACACCTGTTGCGTTAGATGCCATCCGCGCCATTCGTGAAGCGATGCCAGATGCGTTGGTGGGTGCCGGTACAATTTTGAACCCGCAACAGTACGATGACGCGGTAGCAGCCGGTGCGCAGTTTATTATCTCTCCGGGCTTTACCGACAAACTGCTGACCCATGCTGCTGCCAATGCCGTGCCGTTGATCCCCGGTGTCAGCACTCCATCAGAAGTGATGACGGCGCTGGATCTGGGTTACACGCATCTGAAATTTTTCCCGGCGGAAGCTAATGGTGGTGCACCAGCGTTGCAGGCCATTTCAGCACCATTAGCACAGGTAAAATTTTGCCCAACTGGCGGTATTGGCCCGAAAAACGTCGCCGCTTATCTGGCACTGAAATGCGTCGCAACCGTGGGTGGTTCTTGGATGATCCCAGCAGATAAAGTCAAAGCTGGCGATTGGGCGGGAATTACGGCGCTGTCAGCGGAAGCGGTAGCGCTGATCAACGGGCTGAAAGGGTAACAACTAGGGGCTGTCAGATAGCCGAAAGTAATACTACGCCAGAGTAAAGACAGTGGTAGGTAATAAATAAGCAGACCGTCGGCGGCAAGGATGCCGTCGCCCGAGCGTCCATGGACGGATTTACAGCAAGTCCGTATTTTATTACCTACTGCTGGCGTCAAAAAAAACCAAAAACTAAATACTCTGCCCCGCCGACAACTCAAAGCCCAAATCAATCACCGGTTCCTTTAATGCCACCCCATTGATCCGTGCCAGCAATTGTTCAGCGGCTACGCGGCCAATCGCTTCACGTGGTGTGATCACGCTGGCCAGTTTCGGCACCATTGCCTGACCAATGTCATGACCGTGGAACCCCGCTACGCCAATCTCAGCAGGCACTGCAATATTTTGTCGCTGGCACTCAAAGATCGCACCAACCGCTAAGTCATCGTTGGTACAGATCACCCCATCCATATCTGGATAACGCATCCGCGCCTCCAATAGCAATTTAGCGCCCAGTGAAAATGACGATGCAGCATCAGTGGTCATCGTTAAAGGCTCCAGCCCGTGAGCTTGCATTGCGGCAGCATAACCGTCCATTTTCAGTCGGGTTCGCACGTCCATCCGCGCGCCGAGATAAACAATTCGGCGATAGCCTTTTTGCAACATCAATTCGGTCATGGCATAACTGGCCGCTGCATTATCAAAACCAACCGCCTGTTCCACAACGGGTGAACGGGAATCCATCACCTCAATGACCGGAATACCCGCGGTGTGGATCATACGTAACGTACGTTCAGTGTGATAACTTTCCGATAAGATCAAACCATCGACATGATAAGACAGCAATGAAGCAATACGCTCCTGCTCCACGTCAGAGCTGTAGCCGTAGTGCGCCAGCATGGTCTGATAACCCGCCGGCTCTGTAACCGACTCGATACCACGGATCAC
>CAIZDF010000604.1 GCA_903931645.1 uncultured Tolumonas sp. | reverse complement strand
GTCACCCGGGCGCGGTTCGGGTGCTGGCCTGGCGTGATCGTGCCATTCTGGCCGGGTTTAGCGATGCAACAGCATGGTTGAAGGCCAATCCTAATCCTGCCGGCGGACCTTATGCCGGGCCTGGTGCACTTTTGGCGGTGCGCGGTACGGAAAAAAATAAATTCGGTCTAGGCGTTAATGTCGAGCAGGAAATCGATAAAAACACCGGATTTTTCATGCGTGCGATGGTGACGGATGGTCGTACCGAAACTTATGCTTTTACCGAAGTGGATGATTCGCTATCAACAGGTATGACCGTCACGGGGAATGCCTGGGGACGTGCCGATGACGGCATAGGTTTGTCGTTGATGCGCAACTTCCTGTCTGTTGATCGACGTAATTTTCTTGCCGCTGGAGGAACCTCATTTTTCATCGGAGACGGGGGGTTGAATTACCGTCCTGAAGGGATCTTCGAGGGCTATTACAGCTTTAAGCTGTATAAAAGCAGTTGGCTGACAACGGATTATCAGCGTATTCAGAATCCAGCTTTCAACTCAGCGCGCGGACCGATGGATGTGTATGCCTTGCGTTTCCATGCCGAGCTATAAATTAGCCGGCGGTTCCTTCCGTCTTTTGAGGTGAGCTGAAAAATGGACACCCGTGTTTTGATTCACCGGTGTCAGATGCAACAAAGCTTACTGAAGGATACTGGCAAGTCCACTTGGTATGTTAAAACCCACTAACCTTATTTCATTGATCTGCTTTTAGCTTTTTAGCCTTCACGGAACGAACTTCTAGCGGTTTAAGTTTTTCTTCTAGTTGTGCGATACGCGCCGTGAGATTCTCAACTTGAGATTTTTCCGGCTCGATTCCCGGTTTGAGATAGGGGTTGGTCGTCCACCAGTCGATGCCCATCTCTTTCGCTTTATCCACAGAACAGATAAGCAGGCGAATCTGAATGGTGAGCAGTTCGATATCCGTACCTGCTGCGGGGCGCGCTAATTACCCGTCCCAATCAGGTGTGGAGTACAGATCTCACGTATATCCGGCTGCCGCGAGGATTTGTGTATCTGGTAGCAGTGATAGACTGGTACTCTCGCCGGGTCTTGTCATGGCGGCTGTCTAACACGATGGACAGCGGGTTTTGTGTGGATTGTTTGGAGGAGGCGCTACAGAATTTCGGCAAGCCTGAGATATTCAATACGGATCAGGGTAGTCAGTTTACCAGCGAGGCATTTACGGGTGTGTTGCTGAAAAAGGATATTGCAATCAGTATGGATGGTCGTGGACGGGCTCTGGATAACATCTTTGTGGAGCGGCTTTGGCGCAGCGTCAAATACGAAGATGTGTATCTGCAAAGATATGCCACGCTGCCGGAGTTGCTGTTTGGATTGACGAATTACTTTGCTTTTTACAACATGGAAAGAACGCACCAATCACTCGGCTATGACACACCAGATCAGGTCTATCGCACGGGCAGTGGTGGTGGAGCCAGAATTGTGGACAAGTTCAATACGACAGGAAAAACGCTTTTAGAAATCGAAGCAAAAAACCGGGGCAGCGCTGTTCAGCTGCATGAAACAGGCAACCATCTTAAACTCGACACATTATTGTCTTGACTGAGGGGTCCACAATATACCATCCCGGTAGGACATGGCAGAATCCCCGCCACAATTCACTCCTAATCCCTCGTTCCTAAAGAGTATTTCTGTTTTACCCACAATTTCTGTGGATAACTCTGTGGATAAAATTGGGGATGTGCCCTCTAAAGTAGTGTTCTGCAAGGCTTTTTCTTGTGCTGCTTATTTTTTGTCATCTATAATAATCATTAAAAAACAATATGTTATCAAAATCGTGAAAGTTTTGTGAATAGCCGTATGGTGCTATCTCGCATGCTGTCTGACTTTGTGGGTAATCATGAAAAGTCAATCTATTTCCCCCGCTAAATTTTGCATGAAGCAACTCTTCTTCCCAATCAGTCACTTAGCTATTAGCACCCCTCCTGAGTTAGAGACACTTGTTCGTCGCCACGGCATTTGAACCCCATAAAGGGGTGCTCATTACCTATGCCGATGCACTAGTGTCCGGTGCTGCAAGACATTGAAGGCACTATCGTCAAGATGGGCGTGCTGCAAGCTCATGGAATAGGATTTTCTCTGGATCATTTCGGTGCCGGCTATTCATCGCTCGCTTATTTGAGCCGATTGCGTTTGGATCAACTGAAGATAGACAGGCCCTTTGTCATGGGTATTGAGTTCAACGATAGCTCCGTGGCCATCTGCGCTGGTATCAGCAGCCTGGCTCATAGTCTGAAACTCAAGGTGGTTGCAGAAGGCGTCGAGACAGAGACTCAGAGTTACATTTTGAGCATGGGACAGCGATATCATGCAAGGGTATTTGTTTGGAAAGCCGGTGCCGATAATCTCGTTTGAGGCGGTGCTAAACCGGCCTTGAATATTCAATTCAAGACGGTTTGTTTGTGGGTGATTTTTATTTCAGTCTGACATTGCCATGCAGCATCCAAGCTACACAGTTTTTGTGCTATTGACATAAGTTTGCATAATCGAAGCGTGAGTTGGAGATTGAACGCCTGTGCTGGCTGAGAACCTGAGACAGTCTGTCTCAACCAGCATTTGAAAGTGCACATCTCAAACATCAGCAATCAGGCGAACTAATAAAAAATAGCTGAGCTGCTTCTATTTGCGAACCGAATTCTCAATTTTCAATCCTGTACGTTTAATACGAGCAACTGCTTTAATAATTTCAGCAACAGACACTTCATTCAATTCTGCTGCATTTTCAATGGCAGATATAACGGCTGTTATGCCGGAACTTTCTTTGGTCAGTTTGATTTCTTTGGG
>CAIZDF010000603.1 GCA_903931645.1 uncultured Tolumonas sp. | reverse complement strand
TGATGACGATTAATGCCGCGCAGTTTCAGCATTCTGCCGTTTAACAGAAAACCTTCGGCGGTAAATTCTGCCTGTCGAAAACCAACTCGGGTGGAAAACTGATGGCTAAAGTCTGTGCCACAGATGCTGACGTTCAGCTGATAAAGCACGGGGTTATCTACATCCCACAAGCGAATCCCCATCAGGTTGGAAAGAGAGAAATCAACGCGCGGCTGTGAGCCAGAAATTGCCAGCGCATGCGAAGCAACCAACTCACCTTCCAGTGTCTTCAGCAGTGCAACTAACTCGCCTTGATGCTCACCGGCAGCCATCTGTTCCAAAGAGATGGAAACATTCAGCGTCTTCTCATCATTCAGTACATTCTCTGCAATCGCCTGCACATTCTTAATGCGCAGGTCATCTGTCGTTTTCAGCCAGACGTGGCGATAAATACCGGCATAGGTCAGGTAATCGATCTGCCCACCAAACGGCGCTATTTCGGGGTTTTCACTGCCATCGATCACGACGGTGATCTGGTTTTCACCACGCAACAGATGCGGCGTCAATAACACATCGAATGGCGTGTAGCCATCACGATGCCCAGCCACAAACTGGCCGTTCACATAGACTTTGGCATCGGCCATCGCGCCGTCAAATTGCAACCATACCTGTTTGCCGTCAAATTCCGGTTGCCAAAATAAGGTTTTTTGATAGCTGAATGGCCGTTGATAACTGGTTTCATCGAAGTAGTTGTAATCCAACTCCACCGCGGTATGCGGTAAATCGACCTGTTCTGCCGCCGCCAATTCCACCGCAGAAAACAGCGGATGATCACCCGCAACAAACTGCCACTGGTGGTTAAATTTTTCACAGAAATTCATCATTTCACAGACCCCACCATGCCTTGCACAAACTGCTTTTGCATCGCAAAGAACACGGCAATTGTTGGTAACGTCGCCACCACGGTGCCT
Source organism: uncultured Tolumonas sp. (assembly GCA_903931645.1). Lineage (GTDB taxonomy): Bacteria > Pseudomonadota > Gammaproteobacteria > Enterobacterales > Aeromonadaceae > Tolumonas. The sequence goes on along the minus strand of CAIZDF010000603.1, from coordinate 2,027 downwards.
ACCATTACGACACCAAAGTCAGGGAAATACGCGGAAGATAACGACGACAGCACCAGATTGATGGTTTTGGTTTCCGGCGATTGCAACACGATCAATGGCCAGAGGAAGTTATTCCAATTCGCCATGAAAGTGATGATGAACGCTGCCGCATAGGTTGAACGCATCACGGGAAAGAATACATACACGAAGATGCGCCATTCACTGACGCCATCGACACGTGCGGCATCTAACAGCTCTTTAGGAAACGCCTTGGTGCACTGACGGAAGTAGAAAATGATGTAAACCGACGCAATCGATGGCAGCACCACCGCCCAGTGGGTATCCAGCAAGTTGGCTTTCGCCATCATGGTAAACAGCGGGATCATCAACGCCGCAAACGGGATCATCATGGTCAGCAGCAGCAGGTTATAAACCTTATCGCGCAGCTTTGACTGATAGATCTCAAAGCCATAACCGGCCAGCGACGCAATCGCCAGTGTCAAAAACGTACCCAACAGCGAGACTTTGGTGGTGTTCCAGAAAATCATCGGCAGATCGACCGCCTGACTGAGCTTGGCCAGATTATCAAACAGTGCCGAACCGAACGATAATTTGCCTTGGTTGATATCCGTCGTGGTATTAGTGCTACTCACCACCATCCAGAAAAATGGAAACAGTGAGACAAATGCAATCAGCACTAAAAACAGATACATCAAACCTTGATAGATCTTCTGCTTAGAGACATTAGTCGCCATCATTTTTTGTCCTGTACAAATTTAAACTGCACCAACGCCAACGCCGCAGCAAAAAAGACAATCACATACGAGACCGTGGCTGCATAACCAAAATTCGGTACAAATTTGAATGACAGATTGTAGATATACATCGACAGCGTCAGCGTGGAATTCGCTGGCCCACCCTTGGTGATGTTCATGGCTTCATCGAACAGCTGCAGCGTGCCGATGGTCGACATCACCGAAGTAAACAAAATCACCGGTTTCAACAGGGGCACTGTGATATTAAAAAAGGTTTGTACTGGCGTAACACCTTCCAACTTGGCCGCTTCATAAATCGACTTATCGATGTTCTGCATTGCTGCCAGATAGAAAATCATGTTGTAACCAGTCCAGCGCCAGGTGATCGCCAGAATAATGGTCACTTTTGCCCAAAACGGATCAGTCAGCCACGCGATCGGATGTTCAATCAGCCCAATCGTCATCAGTGCTGAATTCACAATACCGTCGTAACCAAACATGCTTTTGAACAAGATCGAATAGGCCACCAGCGACGTGACACACGGCAGGAAAATCGCCATGCGGAACAGACTGCGGAATTTAACGTTCGGTGAATTGAGACAAGATGCTGTCGCCAATGACAACAATATCATCACCGGCACCTGAACAATCAGAAAAATCAGCGTGTTCGTTAATGCGGTAATAAAAACGGGGTCGTGCATCAGGCGGGTAATGTTACCGAACCCGACAAACTGCACGATAACGCCTTTGCCGGAATGCAGTGATAACCAAAGCGAGTTAATGATCGGGTAAATCATGAACAGCATCACCAGCGTGAGTGAGCCGAGCACAAAACACCAACCGTTAATATCGTAAAACCGATGAAAACTGCGACTACGAACCGGAGTCATAGGCATAACACCTGTATGTGACATGATGAAAACCTCAGCGGGAGGATCGGCTGGCACATCAGCCGATCCTCAGTTTGGCTATTGAATTTGCGCCGCTAACTGGCTGTCGATCTGTTCCAGAACTTGTTCCAGTGGCATTCCTTGAAAATAAGCAGGTAACTGAGCAGCGAGAGCAGCATCAGCTTCATAGGTGTAATAGCCGTAATTTACTTTCGGCACTTTACCTAACCAGTTGGCAAAATCACTGTAGATGGCCTGACCACCAAAGAACGCATCAGGTTGCTGATAAGCTTTACCACTACGCGCTGGCAAATAAGAACCGACTGCGCCACGATCGGTTAAGATCTGCTGATAGAACGCATTGTCTTTACCAAAGGTGCTATTCAGGAAGTCGATGGCTTGT
>CAIZDF010000602.1 GCA_903931645.1 uncultured Tolumonas sp. | reverse complement strand
TAGTCTCGCATAGGTTGTATCCTCTTTACTTTTGGTCGAGCAAAGAAGTTATACCGTTGTCACGGTCAAACCTATGCGAGTCACCCCAGCTTAGCTGGGGGTTTATCAATGTTTAATTAATAACGCCCCGCTGAACTTTTCCCGCGAGCCAATTGACTCAGCACGGCAGCCAACGCATCGATCTCTTCACACGTATTATAAAATGCCAGTGAAGGTCGAACGGTCGCTTCCACGCCAAAGCGACGTAAGATCGGCTGCGCGCAATGGTGACCGGAGCGCACGGCGATCCCTTCCCGATTAAGCGCAGAACCCACCTCTTCGGTGCGATAACCTGCCAGCACGAACGACAATACACTGGCTTTATTTTCTGCGGTGCCAATCAGACGCAAACCCGGAATAGCCGACAATGCGTGAGTCGCATAAACCAGCAAATCATGTTCATAACGGGCAATGTTGTGTAAACCAATTTGCTGAACATAATCAATGGCCGCACCTAAGCCAACCGCATCGGCGATATTACCGGTGCCCGCCTCAAAGCGATTAGGGGCTGGTTGATAGAGCGTTTTCTCGAAGGTGACATCCGCAATCATATTGCCACCACCTTGCCACGGCGGTAGCGTTTCCAATATGTCACGCTTACCGTAAACCACACCAATCCCGGTAGGGCCGAACACTTTGTGGCCAGAGAAGACGTAAAAATCGGTATCCAACGCCTGCACATTCACAGGAAGATGTGAAACAGCCTGCGCCCCATCGATCAACACCTTCGCACCAGCCGCATGCGCTAGCGCAATGATCTCCTGTACCGGGGTTACTGTGCCCAACGCATTCGAAACCTGAGTAACAGACACCAGCTTAGTTCGGTTATTCAGCAATTTACGGTATTCATCCAGCAAAATCTGGCCAGAATCATCAACCGGAATGACCCGAATTTTCGCTCCCACTGCCGCTGCCAGCAGTTGCCACGGCACGATATTGGCGTGATGTTCCAGATTAGAGACAATGATCTCATCACCTGCCCCAACGTTTTGCCGCCCCCACGTGTTAGCAACTAAATTGATCGCCTCTGTCGCACCACGAACGAAAATGATCTCTTCTGTCGAGCGTGCGCCCAAGAAATTAGCCACTTTGCTTCGAGCTGCTTCATACGCATCAGTGGCTCGGGCCGCTAATTCATGAGCTGCACGATGAATGTTTGAATTTTCGTGAGCGTAAAAATAGGCCAAGCGATCAATGACCGATTGTGGCTTATGCGTAGTCGCCGCATTATCCAACCAGATCAGTGGCTTACCATTCACCCGTTCAGACAAGATCGGGAAATCACGTCTGATTGCATTCACATCAAAAGCCGAGTTGCGCTTTGCGGCCTGTAAATCGCTCTGCGGCGCCTTTTCAATGCGTGGTTCTTGGCTTAACGAATCAATCAAGTAGAAATGATTCGTTGGTAACGCTGTTGAAGTCGCGGCCACTACTGGTTTACGAGAGTCGCCAGATAATAAAGCAAGAATATCGGCTTCACCCGGTAAACCAAACGACTGCGGTTGCACACGATCTTCAATCACTGGCAAATTAGCTGGTGACTCTGATTTTGAGGGGAACGCATTCCCCTCATTCAGAAAATAGTAACCCGATGATGCTGGGGCACCGCCTGCCGTTGGTGCGGATGGCTGCACCGCAGATAACTGCGGCACACCGGCAGCATACGCAGGAGGCACACTATATGACGAACCACCCGTGCGGCTGAAATCGTGTAACCCGCCAACAGGTAACGATGGCGCGGCTTGCACGGGTTCCGCTTGTGGTGCCAACGTCACAGGTGCATCAGATAACTGCACTGATGATGCTTCATCTGGCACACTTTGCCCCGGCAATGCAGTAAAAAATGCATTTGCCAGTTTGGTTAGCCCAGCAATATCTGGCAACCCGTCACCCACAGGGCTATTACTTGTAAGTGTCTGGATAGTCATGATATTTGTCGATCTCCACATCATCTAATACGGCCAGAGCATCTTCAGTTAATACTGCCAACGAGCAATATAACGAGATCAGATAAGAGGCAATCGCATTGCGATTAATTCCCATAAACCGTACTGATAACCCCGGGCTTTGTTCACCCGCTAAACCCGGCTGATAAAGACCAACAACACCCTGTCTTTTTTCACCCACACGCAACAACAGAATTTTGGTTTTACCATCTTCAATTGGCAATTTATCTGATGGAATGAGCGGAATTCCACGCCAGGTAATAAATTGCGAACCGAACAGGCTGATTGTTGGTGGCGGCACACCGCGACGAGTCGCTTCACGACCAAAGGCAGCGATAGCTAATGGATGTGCCAAGAAGAATGCAGGTTCTTTCCACACCTTGGTCAGCAATTCATCCAGATCATCTGGCGTTGGTGCCCCCGTCAGGGTAGAAATTCGCTGAGTTGGATCAACATTAGCCAGCAAACCATATTCCGGGTTGTTGATCAGCTCGCTTTCCTGACGCTCTTTAATGGTCTCGATGGTCAAACGTAATTGTTCACGGATCTGATCATGCGGGCTGCTATACAAATCAGAAACTCGTGTGTGCACATCCAGAATCGTTGTTACCGCATTCAAGAACAACTCTCGTGGCTGATCTTCGTAATCAACAAAGGTTTGCGGTAACGCCGCTTCACCGTTACTGCGTTGTGAGCACGCAACTCGAACCTGAGAAGCGTTTTTAACGCGGTTCAAACGATAGATCCCCGCTTCTACCGGATTCCATTGCAACAGATGCACTAACCAACGCGGAGTTATCGTTGATAGTTGAGGAACTGTTTTCGTGGCATTAGCAAGCTGGCGGGCGGCATTATCGCCAAGCGCCTGAGCTTGATGAACTTCCTGATTAGTTGTTGCCATTAACCTCTCCTGTTATGGTCTTTACGAAAATTTGGTGCTATTAAATGCCAGAGCCATCGCTCTGAATTTCATTATGGGAATCAGCCTGCGTGACATTGCTACCCGGCGGCACACTGCGGGTTAACCAGACATTTCCGCCGATGGTTGAGCCTTTACCGATCGTGATGCGACCAAGCACTGTGGCGCCCGCATAAATAACCACGTCGTCTTCAACCAGCGGATGACGGAATAATCCCTTTTTGAGTTCGCCGTTATTCTCAACAGGGAAGCGTTTCGCGCCCAAAGTTACCGCCTGATATAAGCGCACGCGTTGACCAATCACGGCAGTTTCACCAATCACGACACCAGTGCCATGGTCGATAAAGAAACCACCACCGATCTGTGCACCTGGGTGAATATCGATTCCAGTTTCGGAATGCGCAATTTCAGCGATGATGCGAGCCACCAGCGGCACATCAGCGCGAAATAACTCATGCGCTAAACGGTGATGAATGATGGCGACAATACCTGGGTAGCACAGCAACACCTCATCAATGCTGTGTGCCGCCGGGTCGCCCTGGTATCCCGCCAGCAGATCGGCATCTAATAACCGACGCAAGCGCGGTAATGAAGTGGCAAATTTCCGTACAATTTCACGTGCTCGCCATTCATAGGCCTGCTTATTGTTCGCGCTGCTGTCGGAACTTGGTTCTGAGAAGTAATTCAGCTCTAAGATGACTTGTCGCAATAAGCTGTTGAGGGCGAAATCTAATTTGTGGCCAACGAAAAAATCTTCATTCTCCTCCCGCAAATCAGGTGATCCCAATCGACGTGGGAACAAAACACTG
>CAIZDF010000601.1 GCA_903931645.1 uncultured Tolumonas sp. | reverse complement strand
CATTAGCCGGTGCATTACAAAAGCTGGAAGTAAGGGCGTTTGGTTGCATATTAGAAGAGCTGATTGAGCGATGCTCCGTATCTGAACTGACACAACATGTGCTTTACCAACTGAACGCTTTAATGTTGGCTTGTGTTCGCGAAGAAAATCAGTTGCGGCCTGATTTTGATGAAATAGGTCGGCAGCTTGCGGCTATCAACCGAGCGTATGAGCTAAAAACTGAACTTGCTGATGCAATATAAGGTATTGAGTTAAGATTACTCATCATCAAATAACGGTAGTGTTGGCATTTCCGGTGCTGGCGCTGCCGTTTCATTTTTGGTTGCCAATAAGCGGCGATATTTACGTTGGCGGCACAATCGAATAATTTCACGTTGTTGTGCGGGGCTATATTTTAGCCATTGAAAGCGTTCTTCACGCGAACGAAAACACCCCAAACAATAACCCTTGTTATCAGTTTCACAATAACCGATACAAGGGCTGGGGATAGGAAACAGCTCTAATTGCTCGTGATGATTTGGTTCACCCATATTGCGACGCTGCCACCATTTTTTATATCACTCAAAAACGATAGATCACCACCATACCATAAGTAGAGTCGCCGTCTTTACGATTTACACGTGGCGCTACATACCACTTGTCAGTTGCATACGAGCCAACTGCAGCACCAAAAGTACCGACGACCACATCGAGCACGGAAAAATCACCGCCCAAGGCATAATCGGCGGCTTCACCTAAAAAAGCTTCTGATGTACTGACTGCAAAGCCAGTCCAGGCTGGAGATTTTACTTCCGGCCAGTATTTATCGGTGACATAAGTTGTCGCGCTGGCGATGGCCGCATTGCCGGCAAAATGGCTGAATTCTGCATTAAAACTGTCGTTGGCTTGTGCCGCTGATGTCATAAGCAAACCGCTGAGCATGATCCATGTCATTGACTTCATCATGTTTCCCTCATGCAAGGAGTAAATGAACTACTTGTTACAAGTAATAATAGAACTCTTTTGGCGATACCCATCCCATTTCTGAGGAAATTTACTAATTTTGCCAAATGGAACACAGGATCATTTCTAACATTAACGTATTGATAATGATGTGAGAAAAATTCTGGCTTGGATCAGAAGTTCCGGGCTTGAGGGATACCGGAGTTTAATCAGGGGACCTTTAGCATGAATGAGATAGCGTTATCCATTTGTATATTATCGCTGGTGGCCATCATTGGGTTATGGATGGGCAACTTGCGTATCTATGGTGTAGGGCTTGGGTTTGGGGGTGTGTTATTTGGTGGAATAGCTGTAGGCCATTTTGCCAAACAATATGGATTAGTTGTTGATTTTCATACACTTGATTTTATTCGTGAGTTTGGCCTTATCTTATTTGTCTACACCATCGGCATACAAGTTGGCCCTGGTTTTTTTGCATCGTTACGTTCGTCAGGATTAAAACTCAATGCATTTGCTGCGCTGCTGGTGATTTTGGGCTGCATAGTTGCTGTCATTTTGCATAAAGTTTGGGGCATCCCATTACCTGTTATCTTGGGTACGTATTCGGGCGCTGTTACCAATACTCCATCATTGGGTGCCGGTCAGCTGATGCTCACTGAATTAGGTGCTGACGCGAATATGATGACGCTGAGTTATGCAGTGGCATATCCGTTTGGGATCTGTGGCATTTTGCTGTCGATGTGGCTGATCCGGTTTATTTTTCGGATCAACGTTGATAGTGAAGCTCGGCTTTATCAGCAACAGTCGGGGTTGGGACATGGCAACCTGCAGACCATGAACGTGGAGATCCGTAACAGTAATTTGAGTGGTCTGACATTACAGGAGATTCCCGATTTGGAAGAGGGGGAAGTGGTTTGTTCCCGATTGAAACGTGGGGATGAGCTGATGGTGCCGAAACCTGACACCATCGTACAGATGGGTGATTTGTTGCATCTGGTTGGTGATAAAAAATCACTGCGAAAAGTTAGACTCGTGATCGGGGAAGAAGTTGCCGTTTCATTATCAACACAAGGTACGGAGCTTCGGGTTGAGCGTGTGGTGGTGACCAATGAAAAAGTGTTGGGCAAAACGCTCGGTGATCTTGAGCTAAAAAGTAAATATGACGTTGTGGTGTCGCGCTTAAATCGCGCAGGGATCGAATTGGTGCCGGGCAGTGGTTCTAGTTTGCAGTTTGGGGACATTCTGAATCTGGTTGGGCGACCTGAATCCATTGACGCTGTTGCCGGTTTAGTTGGTAACGCCCAGCATAAATTGCAACAAGTCCAGATGTTACCGGTGTTTATTGGTATTGGTCTGGGAGTGATTGTTGGTTCGGTTCCTTTTTATATTCCAGGATTTTCTGCGGCGCTAAAATTAGGTTTAGCGGGTGGCCCACTGGTTGTGGCGTTGATATTGTCACGTATTGGTAGCATCGGTAAGTTGTATTGGTTTATGCCGCCGAGCGCTAACTTGGCCTTGCGTGAAATTGGGATTGTACTGTTCCTGTCTGTGGTTGGTTTGAAATCAGGTGGTGAGTTTGTATCAACATTAGTTGATGGTGATGGGCTGTTATGGATGGCCTGTGGCGCGGTAATTACCTTGTTACCACTGCTGGTGGTTGGTGTTTTAGCGCGTGTGTTTGGGCATATTAATTACTTGTCGATCTGTGGTTTGCTGGCCGGTTCCATGACAGATCCTCCGGCACTGGCGTTTGCGAATGCGATGCATCCAACCAGTGATGCCGCGGCATTATCGTATGCGACGGTTTATCCGATGGTCATGTTCCTGCGTATTATTTCGCCACAATTACTGGTGATTTTATTGTGGAGTGGTGGATAGTTTGGTGGATGACTTTGAAACAAACAGCCTGTCGTTGAAAAGAACAAAGCCACCAGTCACGGTGGCTTTGTTTTATGAGGGAAACGAGATGGTGGGATGGATTAAGCCAGCAACGCTCGTGCTTTCGCCAACACATTCTCATCACTGAACCCAAACAGCTTAAACAGCTGGTCAGCAGGAGCGGATTCACCAAAGCTGGTCATGCCAATTACGTCACCATCGAGGCCCGTGTAGCGTTGCCAGTAATCAGCAATGCTGGCTTCAATCGCCAAACGTGCACGGACGGCTTTTGGCAGCACCTGCTCTTTGTACTCAGCTGGTTGTTTATCAAAACGCTCGGTGCAGGGTAGTGATACGACGCGTACTTTCTTGCCTTCTGCGCTCAGGGTGTTAGCCGCATTCACCGCGAGACTGACTTCGGAACCGGTCGCCATGATGATGAGCTCCGGCGTACCTTCGCAGTCTTTGAGAATGTAACCGCCCTTCTCTATATCCTGAACTTGGCTTTCGGTTCTTGGCTGCTGTGTCAGGTTTTGGCGTGAGAATATCAACGCACTCGGGCCGTTTTGCCGTTCAATCGCCGCCTTCCAGCTCACCGCTGATTCCACCTGGTCACACGGGCGCCAGGTTTCCATGTTCGGTGTGAGGCGTAGTGAGGCGAGTTGTTCCACCGGCTGATGGGTTGGGCCATCCTCACCCAGACCAATCGAGTCGTGGGTGTAGACAAAGATGGAGCGCTGTTTCATCAGTGCTGCCATACGCACTGCATTACGCGCGTATTCCATAAACATCAGGAAGGTGCCACCGTAAGGGATAAAACCACCGTGTAGGGTCACACCATTCATGATGGCGGACATCCCAAACTCACGCACGCCGTAGTGCATGTAGTTGCCCTGTGGGGTTTCGGCACTGACATCGAGTGCACTGGTGTGACGGGTCAGGTTCGATGGCGCTAAATCCGCCGAGCCACCTAACAATTCAGGTAAGATTTTCGCGTATTCGTTGAGTGCTTTCTGGCTGGCCTGACGGCTGGCAATGTTGGCGGGGTTGGCTTGCAGGTCAGCGATGTACGCATTGGCTTTATCCGTCCAATCGGCCGTTAAGGTACCGCTACTACGACGTAACAGTTCAGCGGCTTCTTGTGGGAAGACTTCCTGATAAGCGGCGAACTGTTTGTTCCATTCTTGCTGAACCTGTTGGCCTTGGGCTTTCGCATCCCACGCTTGATAGATGTCTTGTGGAATTTCAAATGGCGCATGCGGCCAGTTGAGGAATTCACGTACTTTAGTGACTTCATCTTTACCCAACGGTGCACCGTGGCAGTCATGACTGCCGGATTTATTCGGTGAACCGTAACCGATGATGGTTTTACAGCAAATTAGCGTTGGTTGGGTCGTATTGGCTTTGGCTTCACGAATGGCGGCATCCAGCGCGCGTGGGTCGTGACCATCGACCGCATCAATCACCTGCCAGCCATAAGCGCGGAAACGAGTCGGGGTATCGTCCGTAAACCAGCCATCGACATGACCATCAATCGAGATGCCGTTGTCATCCCAAAACGCAATT
>CAIZDF010000600.1 GCA_903931645.1 uncultured Tolumonas sp. | reverse complement strand
CACCTCAGTGTGACACTTCCTGCGCTTCACCAATGAAAAGGCCCTGTCGAAACAGGGCCTTAAGATAGTGGTGGAGCTGGCGGGATTTGAACCCGCGTCCGAAAAACCTACATCCTCAGTACTACATGCTTAGTCGAATCTTTACATTCGCCACCCAGCTGCGGACCGACACGCCACTGAATAACTAGTCTGATTAGTTTTAACGCTTCCACCCCAGACAAGGTTTCCACGCGATCCTATGAAAGATGACCTTCCAATCCCCTAGGACATAGGCAAGCTAGGGTAGAAGGGCTCCGAGCAGGTTATTAAGCTGCTAAAGCGTAGGTTTCGTCGTTTGCGACTATTTTTTGCGGTTTATTAACGAGGCCTACCGCACCTCGGCATGCACCTTGGGTTTCGAGTGTCCCGTCGAATCCAGAATCAGCCCCAATGTGTTATTGTCACTATACCTCAGAAACCAATGCTATCCAAGGTTATCTGCCTTTGTTTTTCATCATGCGTTCTTTATCACGCTGCCATTCACGTTCTTTCAGGTCTTCGCGTTTATCGTGTTCTTTCTTACCCTTAGCGAGACCAATCTCCACTTTGACCCATGCGTGAGACCAGTACATTGCCAGCGGGATCAAGGTGTAACTTTGTCGCTCAACCAGACCAATCAAACGTTCTAATTCATTTTTTTTAAGTAATAATTTACGAATGCGGGTCGGGTCACAAACCACATGGGTGGACGCGACATTCAAAGGGGTAATGGTTGAGCCAAACAGGAATGCCTCACCGTTTTGGAGTAATACATAGCTGTCAGCTATATTGGCTTTGCCTGCGCGCAGTGATTTGACTTCCCAGCCTTGTAGCGCCAGACCAGCCTCATATTTATCTTCAATGAAGTATTCATGGCGGGCTTTTTTGTTCAGCGCGATGGTACTGTCACCGCCTTTTTTCGTTTTATCTTTACTCATGTCGCTGAAACCTTTTATAAACTTAAGCGTTCTATTATACGTGTGGAATGAAAGCTGTAAAACCAAACGCCACTCAGGTTTAGCGATTAGTCACAGCCCCATGCTAGAATTGGGTCAGCAAGAGGAGTGATTATGGCGCGTGTTAACCGTAGTGCATTGGTGATGTATAGCGCAGAGCAAATGTTTAAGCTGGTCAATGATGTGGAAGCTTATCCGAATTTTTTACCGGGTTGTGTTGAAGGTAAAGTTCTGGAGCATTCGGCACAACAGATGGTGGCTGTTGTTGGTGTATCAAAAGCTGGTATTCACAAGACATTTACTACCCGCAATACTTTGACACCATACAATACTATCGATATGGAATTAGTGAAGGGGCCGTTTAAGATGTTGCGTGGCATCTGGCGGTTTGTGTCACTGGATGAACAAGCCTGCAAAATAGAATTGGATCTGGAGTTTGAATTTATTTCTCCGTTGATTGAATTGGCGTTTGGCAAGATATTCCGAGAGCTGACGGGAGCCATGGTGCAAGCGTTTACGCAACGGGCGAAGGAGGTTTATGGTGTCTGAGCAGATTCAGATAGAAGTCGTGTATGCATTACCGATGAACCAGACTGCGCTTACATTAAAAGTAAGTGTTGGCACTAGTGTTGAAGAGGCTATTCGAGAGTCAGGCATTCTGGCTCGGCATCCGGAAATTAATCTGGAAACGAATAAAGTCGGGTTATTTGGTCACGCAGTTGCATTAAACACTCGGCTGGAACGTGCAACCCGGATTGAGATTTATCGTCCGCTGATTGCTGATCCGAAAGAGATCCGTCGACAACGGGCTGAAAAAGCAAAATTACAGTCTGTGAAATAATTTAGCCGTCGAAAGACGACGGCTAATATCGAGCGTTAACTGAAACTAAAGCGGTCTGTAGAAATCAGATGGTGTGTGAAAATCACCTGAGATGGCGGCGAGAAGATCATTCTTGAACATGACATGCAAATCTTTGCGCTCTGCTTTATCCCAGCCTGGCTTCAGATAATAAATGTAATACCAGACATTCGGATCATTCTGATCGGTAACCATCGGGCTCCCCATCACATATTCAACCTGAGCGCGGGTCATGCCAATGCGCAGCTGATTTACTTGTTTTTGTTCGACATAATTACCCTGTGGAACATCAATACGATAGACGCAACCAGTAGTTGCAGACATCATCACGCCGGCTAACAGTGCCGCTATCCATTTGCGATTTTGCATGTCGATTCTTCTTGTCTGACAGTCAATTGAGCTGGCCTGATAATAACGGGTAAATATGCTCAGGGAAAGCATCAGCCACTAATCAGCAGTTCACGGGCATTAGCCAGTGTGTTAGATGTGATCTGATCACCACCTAATAAGCGCGCTAACTCATTCAGTCGCATTGATTCATCCAGTAATTGCATGGATGTTTCTGTCTGTTGACCATCGTTATGTTTAGCCACTAAATATTGCTGATGGCCATGACCGGCTACTTGTGGCAAATGCGTTACGACAAGCACTTGGGTTGATTGTCCTAACTGGCGTAACATTTTTCCGACAATGGATGCGGTGCCACCACTGATCCCGACATCAACTTCATCGAAAATCAAAGTCGGTGTTGCAATTCGCTGTGCAGTAATAACCTGGATCGCGAGACTGATGCGTGACAATTCACCGCCAGAAGCGACTTTGGCCAGACTCTGCAATAGTTGCCCTGGATTGGTTGACACCTGAAATTCGGGCAGATCTAAACCGGAGGCGGTCGGTGTTGGTGTTTCTTGTGGGTGAAATACAATTTCCAGACGACCATCCGGCATATTTAACTGACGGATCTGTTCGCTGATTTGCTGGCTAAGTTCTTCGGCATAACGCTGCCGACTTGCCGATAATTTCTGTGCTGAACTGAGGTATTCATCGCGAGCCTGTTGCAAACCGACCGTGAGTTCCTGCAAACGTTCATCAGCAGCGCTCAATTCTTGCAGTTCGCTGCGTAATTGCTGATGTTTTTCAACTAACTCTTCGGGTTTGACATGATGCTTACGCGCCAGTTCCATCGCTTTTGAGAGACGAGTTTCAACCTCACTAAAACGAGCCGGATCGATCTCTAAATGATCGAGATAGCTGCGCAATTCATAATGACTTTCTTCTATCTGAATGCGGGCATCTTGCAGCATCTGCGCGATATTTTTTAGTGACGGATCTAATTCGCCGAGTGGTTCCAGTTTATCTAGAACTTTTTTCATCAGCTGATTGATGGTGACATCGTCGCCATCGTCCAGTAATTGCAGACAGAACTGACTGTCGTTAAGCAGCGATTCGCTATTCGCCAGGCGAGTGTGCTCTGCCACAATAGCTGTAAATTCATCAGGCTGTAACGCGAACTCATCGAGTTCCTGCACCTGATATTCAAGCAATTGCAGACGCGCCTGACGTTGTTCCTGCGCCTGACGCAACCGCTGACGTTCAGCATGCAGACTACGCCATTGTTGGTAATACAGCCGGGTAGAATCCAGCAGACCACGGTGATTGGCATATGCATCCAGCACCGTCAGCTGATATTCCGGTTTTAGTAATAATTGATGAGCATGTTGCCCATGAATATTGATAAGGGTATTGCCGACTTGTTTGAGATGAGCCAGCGGAACCGGAGTGCCATTGATATATGCACGGGAGCGCCCTTCGCTGGTAATGACGCGGCGCAGAATGCATTCATCCTGCATATCAAGCTCATTCGCTTGTAGCCACTGTTGCGCATTCGGGTTGTTTTCGATATTAAAGCGGGCGATCACTTCAGCTTTGTCAGAGCCGTGACGTAGCATTCCGGCATCAGCTCGTTCACCCAGACAAAGACCTAAAGCATCAATAGCTATTGATTTACCTGCACCCGTTTCACCGGTGACACAAGACATGCCATTCCGCAGGTCGAGTTCCAGAAATCGAACAATAGCAAAATTATGGATAGTGAGTTGTGTCAGCATACCGGGCAGGCTCCACTGCGGATAACTGACTTAAGTTTACACTGTATAAGTGTACAGTAAAGAGGTGTGCATGAAATTTTACTGTATATTAAAACAGTTGATTGCTCCAACCTAATTTACTGCGCAACACATTAAAATAGTCATAATCTTTCGGGTGCAGTAGGGTCAGTTGATGCGGTGCGCGACGAATAATAATTTCATCGCCGGGGTGCACTGATAACGTGACATGCCCGTCACAGCTGACGTGTAATTGTTCATCCGGGTTATCCGGGGCAATCACCAGTTTTACCTGTCGATGTGCATCGATCACGATAGGGCGACAGCTTAACGTATGTGGAAACATTGGTACCAGCGTCATCACATTCAGTTGCGGAGTCAGGATCGGCCCACCGGCAGATAAAGCATAAGCCGTTGAACCGGTGGGGGTAGAGACAATCATACCGTCAGCGCGCTGGCTAAACACAAAACTATCATCGATATAAACTGAGTATTCGATCATATGTGCGATTTTGCCGGGGTGTAATACCGCTTCATTAAGTGCGGTATTTGACGATTTTGGCTCGCCATGACGATAAATAGTGGTTTCCAGCAAAAAACGATGTTCAGTCTGATAATCACCGGATAAAACCTGCTGCAGCGAATCTTGAAAATCGTGCGGTGATAAATCAGTCAGAAAACCCAGATTCCCGCGATTAACACCAATAACGGGCACATTGTAACGCGCGAGCACGCGAGCTGCGCCCAGCATATGGCCATCACCACCCACAACGATGGCCAGATCGGCCTGTTTTCCCAGTTCAACGACATCCATACAATGGGTTTTGGGGCATGAAAGCTGTCGTGAAAGTCGGCTTTCAACCAGAACTTTATAATGTTGCGCAGTCAGAAAATCATACAGTGCACTGATAGTCTGATTAACGTCATCGCTATTTGCCTTGCCCAGTAATGCCAGAGTACGAAAAGCCTTAGACATGGAGATATTCCTGAAAATGCTATGGCCCGAGTATAACTCTTTTGCCTGATGAACCAATAAATTACCTGTTAATGAAATTTATCCTCTTGAAAATGTCGATAGCACCCCCATATCGGTGTCATTGCGTAACATTCAGGTAGTGAGAAATGACTAATCAGGAACAAACTCAAGAACCCATCGATCAGGAAACTCTGGCGGCAGAACAATCCGAAACCATAGCAATTGAAGGTATGGCTATCGATCCTGCTTATGTCGTTGAGCTTGAACAAAAGCTGGAACAGGCTACTAATCAAGCGGTGGAAGAAAAAGATCGCGCACTGCGTACCGTAGCTGAAATGGAAAATCTGCGTCGTCGTACGGCGCTGGACGTAGAAAAAGCACATAAATTTGCGTTAGAAAAATTCGCCAGCGAACTGTTGCCAGTATTAGACAATCTGGAGCGTACCCTTCAGGTAGCGGATAAAACCAACGAAGCCGTAAAACCACTGTTGGAAGGCGTTGAGCTAACCCTGAAATCCATGGCGAACAGCGTGGCTAAATTTGGTGTGATTGCTATCGATCCACAAGGTCAGTTGTTTGACCCGAATCAGCATCAGGCGATGAGCATGATCGAAAATCCTGATCTGGCGCCTAACACTGTTATTGCTGTGATGCAAAAGGGTTATGAGCTGAATGGGCGTGTGATCCGCCCGGCAATGGTTATGGTCAGCAAAGCGCCAACTGCCAGCGTAAATGTAGAAGTTTAATTTAAATTTCCCCTTGAATAGATGAGGGGATAACACCATATAACAGTCAACGCCGTTAGCGGGCTAGCTTGAAAATAATGGTTTAGCCCCCACTTAATGAATAACGGTTTAAATGTAGTAAGAAATTCTGGAGACATAACAAAATGGGTAGAATCATCGGTATTGACTTGGGCACCACCAACTCATGCGTGGCTATTCTGGATGGTGACACGGCTCGTGTAATTGAAAATGCCGAAGGCGATCGTACCACTCCTTCCATCATTGCTTACACCGATGATGGTGAAATTCTGGTGGGTCAGCCAGCGAAACGTCAGTCAATCACTAACCCTAAAAACACCCTGTTCGCCATCAAACGTTTGATTGGCCGTCGTTATGAAGACGAAGAAGTTCAGCGTGACATCAAAATTATGCCATTCGACATCGTGCGTGCAGATAATGGCGACGCATGGGTAGACGTAAAAGGCCGCAAACTGGCTGCGCCACAAATTTCAGCCGAAGTGCTGAAAAAAATGAAGAAAACAGCTGAAGATTTCTTGGGTGAACCAGTTACTGAAGCTGTAATTACTGTTCCGGCTTACTTCAACGATGCACAACGTCAGGCAACTAAAGATGCTGGCCGTATCGCGGGTCTGGATGTAAAACGTATTATCAACGAACCAACTGCAGCTGCTTTCGCTTATGGCGTAAACAAAGTGCAGGGTGAGCGTAAAATCGCAGTTTATGACTTGGGTGGTGGTACATTCGATATCTCTATCATCGAAATTGATGAAATGGATGGCGAAAAAACCTTCGAAGTATTGTCTACCAACGGTGACACCCACTTGGGTGGTGAAGACTTTGATAACCGTCTGATCAACTATCTGGTAGACGAATTCAAACGTGAACAGAGTATCGATCTGCGTAAAGATCAGCTGGCACTGCAACGTCTGAAAGATTCTGCAGAAAAAGCAAAAATTGAACTGTCATCTGCACAACAGACCGAAGTCAATCTGCCATATATCACTGCAGATGCGAGCGGTCCTAAGCACATGAACATCAAAGTAACCCGTTCTAAACTGGAATCGCTGGTTGAAGATCTGGTTAAGAAAACAATTGATCCACTGAAAACTGCACTGAAAGATGCTGGTTTGTCAGTAAGCCAATTGGATGACATCATCCTGGTTGGTGGTCAGACTCGTATGCCAATGGTGCAAAAAGCGGTTGCTGATTTCTTTGGTAAAGAACCACGTAAAGACGTAAACCCTGATGAAGCAGTTGCCATGGGTGCAGCTATTCAAGGTGCGGTTCTGGCCGGTGAAAAACACGACGTACTGCTGTTGGACGTTACCCCTCTGTCACTGGGTATCGAAACTATGGGCAGCGTGATGACTGCGTTGATCGAGAAAAACACCACGATCCCAACTAAGAAATCACAAGTGTTTTCTACCGCAGACGACAACCAGTCAGCAGTAACTATCCATGTGCTGCAGGGTGAACGTAAACGTGCGGCAGATAACAAATCTCTGGGTCAATTCAACCTGGAAGGCATCCGTCCGGCACCGCGTGGTTTGCCTCAGATCGAAGTAACTTTCGATATCGACGCGGATGGTATCTTGCACGTTTCTGCGAAAGACAAAGAAACAGGCAAAGAACAGAACATCACTATTCAGGCTTCTTCTGGTCTGTCTGATGATGAAATCCAGCGCATGGTTCGTGAAGCAGAAGCGAATGCGGCGGAAGATAAGAAGTTTGAAGAGTTAGTTCAGGCGCGTAACCATGCTGATGCGTTGATCCATGCTACTCGCAAACAGATCACCGAAGCGGGTACTGCATTGCCAGCCAATGAAAAAGAAAAAATCGACGCAGCAGTCAAAGCATTGGAAGATGCGCTGAAGAGCGAAGACAAAGCAACCATCGAAGCGAAACAGCAGGAGCTTATGGCTGCTTCACAGAAACTGATGGAAATTGCCCAGCAGCAAGCGCAGCAACAACACGCCCATCAGGGCGCTGATGCTGGTGCAGAAGCTGCGGGTGGTAAAGCTCATGATGACGTTGTCGATGCTGAATTTGAAGAAGTTAAAGACGACAAAAAATAAGCATCATTAACAGCTATTGGCAGTAATCACGGGCGTTGGGAGACCAACGCCCGTCTGTCTATACAAAAAGGTATGGATGACTCACTATGGCAAAGCGAGATTATTACGAAATATTAGGGGTTGAACGCTCTGCCGATGAGCGGGAAATCAAAAAAGCTTACAAACGACTGGCGATGAAATTTCATCCGGATCGTAACCCCGACAATCCTGAATCAGAAGAAAAATTCAAAGAAGCTAAAGAAGCATATGAAATTCTCTCTGATGCACAAAAACGTGCTGCGTATGACAAATTTGGTCATGCAGGCGTAGATCCAAATCAGGCTGGCCCAGGTGGTTTTGGCGGTAGTGCTGATTTTGGTGATGTTTTTGGCGATATTTTTGGTGACATTTTTGGTGGTGGACGTCGTAGTCAACGCGCTGCGCGCGGTGCCGATCTTCGTTACAACATGGAGCTGACTCTGGAAGAGGCAGTCCGAGGTGTCAGCAAAGAAATCAAAGTGCCAACGCTGGTTGAGTGCGATGAGTGTCATGGCTCAGGAGCCCGCACTGGTACTTCTGCGCAAACTTGTCCAACCTGTCATGGTTCTGGTCAGGTACAAATGCGTCAGGGTTTCTTCGCGGTTACTCAGGCATGTCCGCATTGCCATGGTAAAGGCAAGATCATCACAGATCCATGCCGCAAATGTCATGGTGATGGCCGCGTACAGAAGACCAAAACTTTGTCTGTTAAGATCCCGGCTGGCGTTGATACTGGTGATCGTATTCGTTTGGCGGGTGAAGGTGAAGCTGGCGAGTTTGGAGCTCCGGCAGGTGACTTGTATGTACAGGTCCATGTCAAAGATCACCCGATCTTTGTGCGTGATGGCAATAATTTGTACTGTGAAATTCCAATCAGTTTCACAACTGCCGCGTTAGGTGGGGAAGTGGCTGTGCCGACATTGGATGGTCGCCTGATGCTGAAAATTCCAGCTGAAACCCAATCTGGTCGCATGTTCCGCTTGCGTGGTAAAGGTGTTCGCTCTTTACGTTCTGGTGCTGAAGGTGATTTACTGTGTAAAGCAGTAGTGGAAACACCGGTTAAACTCAGTGACGAACAAAAAGAGTTGTTGAAACAATTGGAAGATTCGTTAAATGGCTCTGGTGTAAAAACCCATAAGCCAAAAGCCGAAGGCTTCTTTGAAGGCGTAAAACGATTCTTTGATGATTTGACTGGCTAAAATAAGAGCGCCCGCTTGTTTCAGAGAGGCGCTCATGTATAGTCAGACATTGAATTTTTTAGTAGCGAGATGATGTGAGTTTTTCTATATCACATCATCTTCTTATTTTTGCGTTATCTTAACGCTTCGAAAGTACAATTAGGTCCAAGGTTATGATTAAGACTCCAATGACCGTGCTCGGCGCGGAGAAATTACGCGAAGAACTTGAACAGTTAAAGACTGTACAGCGCCCTCAAATTATCCAAGCAATATCGGAAGCCCGTGCGCATGGTGATTTGAAAGAAAATGCGGAATACCATGCGGCTCGTGAGCAACAGGGTTTCTGTGAGGGGCGTATTCAGGAAATTGAAGCCAAACTGTCAAATGCTCAGATCATTGATGTAACAAAGATCCCTCATAATGGCCGTGTTGTTTTTGGCGCAACAGTTACGGTGTTAAAAGGTGAAGCAGAAGAAGAGATCACTTATCGTATCGTAGGTGATGATGAATCGGATATTAAGTCAGGTTTGCTGTCTGTTAACTCACCGATAGCGCGTGGCTTGATCGGCAAAGAAGTTGATGATGTGGCAACGATTACTACGCCGGCAGGTAAAGTTGATTTTGAGATCACTCAAGTCGAATATATCTGAAAAATAATCGATATAGAAAAACGCCATCTATTACAGATGGCGTTATCTTTTTAGTGATCACTTCGGAAGAGAGATTTTCTTTTCTTCTGAAGGACGGAACAGACTAAGGGTATTACCTAACACCTGTACCTGAGCAGCTTTTGTTTCGCGAACAATCGCATCTACAATCAACTGTTTTGTTTCACGATCAGCGGCGGATACTTTAACCTTGATTAATTCATGGTGGTTTAGTGCCGCATCAATCTCGGCCAGCACACCTTCAGTCAGACCATGCTGACCCAGCATTACTACTGGTTTGAGGTTATGCGCTAGTCCTTTTAAATATTGCTTTTGTTTGGTCGTTAAATTCATGGCACTATTTCTTCTTAACTAAATATTGAAAACAGCGCATTTTAACCCCATCTACACTTTAATACTAATAGGGTTCGTCCCCCAGAGTCATTTACATGAGTAAAAAGAAGCGTACAGCCAGCTCTACACGTTGGTTAAAAGAGCATTTTGAAGATAAATACGTGCAACAGGCTCAAAAACAGGGTCTTCGTTCTCGTGCTGTATTTAAAATCGATGAAATTCAGCAAAAAGATAAATTGATCAAACAGGGCATGACTGTCGTAGATCTCGGTGCAGCTCCGGGCGGCTGGTCTCAATTTTGTGTTGAACAGGTCGGACCACATGGAAGGGTGATTGCATGCGATATTCTTCCCATGGATCCAATTGCTGGGGTTGATTTTTTGCAAGGTGACTTCCGTGAAGAAGCGGTGCTCAGTGCATTGTTAGGGCGGGTAGGTGAACAGAAGGTCGATGTTATTCTTTCTGATATGGCACCTAATATGTCTGGAACACCGGCAGTTGATCAACCGCGTTCTATGTATTTGGTCGAACTCGCACTGGAGATGTGTAAATCAGTTTTGGCTGCCAAAGGCAGTTTTATGGTCAAGGTCTTTCAGGGGGCCGGTTTTGAGGAATATCTCAAAGAGGTTAGATCATTGTTTTCTGTGGTCAAAATTCGTAAACCTGATTCATCAAGAGCCCGTTCGCGGGAAGTCTATATTGTAGCTACAGGTTTTAAACTGTAGTAACCTAAAAACTATCTTAGCCATCAATTGCGAGGTTAGAGAATTGAGTGATATGGCGAAAAACCTGATCCTGTGGTTAGTTATCGCAGTGGTACTGATGTCATTATTCCAGAGCTTTAGTCCTACTGATAACTCAGGACGGCAGCTGGACTACTCCAGTTTTGTCCGTGATGTAGCACAGGATCAAATCCGCGAAGTGCACATTGATGGCAAAGTAATAAATGGTCAAAAACGCGACGGTGAGAAATTCACGACAGTTATGCCAATGCAGGATAATCAGCTGATTAATGACCTGCTGAATCACAACGTTCGTGTTGTCGGTGATAAACCGGAAGAGCCGAGCTTGCTGGCAAGCATCTTTATCTCCTGGTTCCCGATGCTGTTGCTTATTGGTGTCTGGATCTTCTTCATGCGCCAGATGCAAGGCGGTGGCGGCGGCAAAGGTGCGATGTCTTTTGGTAAAAGCAAAGCGCGTTTGATGGGTGAAGATCAGATCAAAACTACATTTGCTGATGTCGCTGGTTGTGATGAAGCCAAAGAAGAAGTTAAAGAGCTAGTTGATTATCTGCGTGACCCATCCCGATTCCAGAAACTGGGCGGTAAAATACCAAAAGGTATTTTAATGGTTGGTCAGCCAGGTACTGGTAAGACATTGCTGGCTAAAGCTATTGCCGGCGAAGCGAAAGTACCATTCTTCTCCATTTCCGGTTCTGATTTCGTGGAAATGTTTGTTGGGGTTGGTGCTTCTCGTGTACGCGACATGTTCGACCAAGCGAAGAAAGCTGCACCATGCATCATCTTTATCGATGAAATTGATGCGGTTGGTCGTCAGCGTGGCGCCGGGCTCGGTGGTGGTCACGATGAACGTGAACAGACACTGAACCAAATGTTGGTTGAAATGGATGGCTTTGAAGGGCATGAAGCAATCATTGTTATTGCCGCAACTAACCGCCCTGATGTGTTGGATCCAGCACTACTGCGTCCAGGCCGTTTTGACCGTCAGGTCGTAGTTGGCTTACCCGATGTCCGTGGTCGTGAACAGATCCTGAAAGTTCATATGCGTAAAGTACCGCTAGGTGATGATGTTGATGCATCTTTGATCGCGCGTGGTACTCCTGGCTTCTCAGGTGCTGACTTGGCAAACCTAGTCAACGAAGCTGCCCTATTTGCTGCTCGTGGTAATAAACGACTGGTTAGTATGAGCGAGTTTGAGCGCGCTAAAGACAAGATCATGATGGGTGCTGAACGTAAGTCGATGGTCATGTCAGAGTCTGAAAAAGAGATGACGGCATACCATGAAGCGGGTCACGCAATCATTGGGCGTCTGGTGCCTGAACATGATCCTGTTTACAAGGTATCCATTATTCCTCGTGGTCGTGCTTTAGGCGTTACCATGTATTTACCAGAACAGGATCGCTGGAGTCACTCCAAGCAATATCTGGAATCAATGATTTCCAGTTTGTATGGTGGTCGTCTGGCTGAAGAAATCATCTACGGTAGCGAGCGTGTAACCACTGGCGCTTCTAATGATATCGAGCGGGCAACTGAGTTAGCCAGAAAAATGGTAACGCAGTGGGGCATGTCAGAACGCCTAGGCCCGATGTTATATGCAGAAGAAGATGGTGAAGTATTTTTAGGCCGTTCAATGGCGAAAGCCAAGCACATGTCTGACGATACGGCTCGTATCATTGATACTGAAATAAAACAGATCATTAATCGCAACTATGATCGCTCAAAACAGCTATTGATGGAAAATATGGATGTTTTGCACGCGATGAAAGATGCGTTGATGAAATATGAAACAATTGATGCACATCAGATTGACGATCTAATGCTTCGTCGAGAAGTTCGTTTACCTGCTGATTATGAACGAGATAATAATTCGCAGAATGGCGGAAATTCCGCAGCTACTAGCAATGATAATAATGTTGCAGCCAGCACTAGTGATACGACTTCTACACCGTCTGATACCTCGCACTAATATTGTATAACCTCAACCCCGGGCATTTGCCTGGGGTTTTTTATTGGAGAAATATAATGATATTAACTGGCTGTGGGCGCGAACTTGATCTGTCTCAACCACGAATTATGGGAATACTTAATATTACTCCAGATTCTTTCTCTGACGGTTCTCGTTTTAACCAGCTTGATCGCGCATTGTTTCATGTGGAAAAAATGATTGCAGAAGGTGCCACTATTATTGATGTGGGTGGAGAATCAACCCGTCCTGGCGCAGCTTATGTTTCTGAACAAGAAGAACTAGATAGAGTTGTTCCTGTCATTGAACAACTGTCTCAAAAACTGGATGTAATGATTTCTATTGATACCTATAAATCCGCAGTTATGGCCGCTGCATGCCAGGCTGGCGCTCATCTCATCAATGATATCAAAGCATTACAGGAACCCGGTGCGCTCAAGGTCGCTGCAGAAAGCCAGGCGTTGATTTGTCTGATGCATATGCAGGGTGAACCGCAATCAATGCAAGATCATCCAGCATATAAAAATGTGGTCGATGAAGTATCACACTTTCTGAATAACCGTGTCGCTGCATGTCTTGCTGCCGGAATACCATCGGAAAAACTGATCTTGGATCCAGGATTTGGTTTTGGTAAAACGTTAGAACAAAATTTCGAGTTACTGGGCCGATTAAATGAAATGCAATCGACTTACCCGCTACTGATTGGGGTGTCGCGTAAAAGCATGATTGGTAACTTACTGAATCGCTCAGTAGATGAACGATTAGCCGGAAGTATTGCTGCTGCACTCTATGCACTGGCTCAGGGCGCGCGTATTATCCGTGTCCATGATGTACAGGCTACCAGCGATGCTGTGAAGGTATTTTGGCGTGCACAGCAGTATCAAACATCTCATATTAATCAGATTTGATCGGGCGAGATAAATGAGCAGAAAATATTTTGGAACAGATGGTGTCCGTGGCAAAGTGGGTGAGATGCCCATAACACCTGATTTTGTAATGAAATTGGGTTGGGCTGCCGGTAAGGTTTTAGCCAAACAGGGCAGTAAAAAAGTGCTGATTGGTAAAGATACCCGAATTTCTGGCTATATGCTGGAAGCTGCTTTAGAAGCGGGTCTTTCTGCTGCCGGACTAAAACCTGTTTTACTCGGACCTATGCCAACGCCAGCAGTTGCTTATCTGACTCGGACATTTCGTGCAGAAGCTGGCGTCGTGATCAGCGCTTCACATAATCCTTTTTATGACAATGGGATTAAATTTTTCTCAACGCAAGGTACTAAATTACCGGATGAAGTTGAGGATGCGATTGAACAGGCAATGGAACAGGATTTGTGTTGTGTCGAGTCTGCTCAGCTAGGTAAAGCATCTCGAATCGATGACGCCCCTGGTCGCTATATTGAATTTTGTAAAAGCACCTTCCCAAGTGAATTAAGCTTAGACGAGCTCAAAATTGTTGTGGACTGTGCGCATGGTGCAACCTATCACATCGCGCCTTCAGTATTTAGAGAATTAGGCGCTGATGTGATCACGATGGGGTGTGCACCCGATGGTTTAAACATCAATGACAACGTCGGTTCTACGGCACCAAAAGCACTGGTAGAACGAGTACTGCAAGAAAAAGCAGATCTGGGGATTGCTTTTGACGGCGACGGTGATCGCTTGATCATGGTTGATCATACTGGCTATGAAGTCGATGGTGATGAGCTGCTGTATATTATTGCTCGTGACTTACAGCAACAAGGTACATTAGTGGGTGGCGTCGTTGGCACATTGATGACCAATTTAGGTCTAGAAGTGGCATTAACTAAACTGGATATCCCGTTGGTTCGCGCCAAAGTTGGCGATCGCTATGTAATGGAATTATTGCAGGAAAAAGGCTGGCGATTGGGAGGCGAAAATTCAGGCCATATTATTTGTCTGGATCAAACCACAACCGGTGACGGTATTATTGCTTCTTTGCAGGTACTTAAAGCGGCGAGCCGGGCTAATAAAACTTTATTTGAACTGCGTAAAGAAATTAAAAAATTTCCACAAATACTCATTAATGTGCGTTTTTCTGGGGAGCATGATCCGTTATCGTCGGTTGAAGTGCAGCAATCTGTTCGTGAAGTGGAGCAAGCATTAGGAAATACAGGCCGTGTTCTGTTACGGAAATCAGGCACTGAGCCGTTGATCCGAGTCATGGTTGAAGGTGAAATTGAAGCCGAAGTTAAGTCATTCGCTGAGAAGATTGCCGTACAGGTTACAGCAGCAAAGTAGTCTGTTTTTGTTGTAAAAATATGCAATTAGTCGGCTTTTTTGAAAATCTGCTTGTCAGTATAAGAAAGGGTGGCTAGTATTGCCACGCTTTCGCGGCCAACGCTGGTATTCAGATTAGCCAGATTGAGAATTTTTGTTTTCAATGCTAGTATCCCGCCGCTTTATATTGCTGAATCGGCAAAATGGCTCGCTGTCGGGCGTGAGAGGAATAAAATGTACGAAGTTCTGCTGGTTGTTTATTTATTAGTAGCTATTACGCTGGTTGGTTTAGTTTTGATCCAACATGGTAAAGGTGCCTCAATGGGCGCATCTTTTGGTGCTGGCGCATCTAACACTGTGTTTGGTTCATCAGGTTCAGGTAATTTCCTGACCAAAAGCACAGCGATATTAGCTATTGTGTTTTTTATCATCAGTTTGTTGTTGGGTGCTATAACTAATAACCGTAGCAAACCTGCTGACGCTTGGTCTGATCTGTCTAAGCCGGCAACAACACAACAAAAAACTGAGAAACCGGTAGAAAAAGCAGCGGACGTTAAAAAAGACGCTGACGTTCCAAATTAAGATTTAGCCCAGCTGGTGGAATTGGTAGACACGCTATCTTGAGGGGGTAGTGCCGTTAGGTGTGCGGGTTCAAATCCCGCGCTGGGCACCAATTTAGTTGATAGCATTAACCTCATTGTGCTATCATATGCGTAATTTGACGCGGGGTGGAGCAGCTTGGTAGCTCGTCGGGCTCATAACCCGAAGGTCGTAGGTTCAAATCCTGCCCCCGCAACCATTTTATATGATCACCATTTAAGGGTGATCAGGCTCAAGGCCCCAGTTCTTTGAACGGGGCTTTTTGTTATCCGGATTCTGTTACCACCACTCTGGTGGGCAAAATATTGGGCCGTCGATGCCCTTTTTTTATTTATGGAGGGTCTATTGGCTACCTTGGAACAACGCCTGACAGAATTACTTGATGCACCTGTTGTTGCATTAGGTTATGAGTTGTGGGGAATTGAATTTATCCGTGCCGGAAAGCATTCTACTTTGCGTGTTTATATTGATCATGCAAATGGGATCTCGGTAGATGACTGTGCTGCGGTTAGTCATCAGGTGAGCGCATTACTGGATGTGGAAGATCCAATTACTACTGAGTATTACCTTGAGGTTTCATCGCCGGGTATGGATCGACCATTACTCAAACCGGAACATTTTGCACGGTATATCGGCCAGGTTGCGACGGTGACATTGCGGATGGCAGTGAATAACCGACGTAAATATAAAGGCACTATCAAGCAAGTTGAGAGAGAAATGATCACTCTGACTATTGATGGTAAAGATGAAATTCTGGCCTTTGCCAATATTCAACAGGCAAACCTGATCCCGAACTTTGATTGACGAGGCTATTGGATAATGAATAAAGAAATCCTTTTAGTTGTTGATGCCGTTTCCAATGAAAAAGCGGTACCTCGCGAAAAAATTTTCCAGGCACTGGAAACCGCGTTGGCAACAGCAACCAAAAAGAAATACGAAGGCGATATCGAAGTTCGTGTCGCAATCGATCGTAAAACTGGTGATTTTGATACTTTCCGTCGTTGGCAAACGGTGGAAGGTGATGGTGTTATGCAAAACCCATATCGTGAAATTTCACTGGATGCTGCTCGCTTTGATGATCCATCTATTCAATTAGGTGATTTTATTGAAGAGCAAATTG
>CAIZDF010000599.1 GCA_903931645.1 uncultured Tolumonas sp. | reverse complement strand
ATACTGGAAAAGCAGGTACATCTCTTTGAATGCACAATGTAATGGGCACTCATAAAAATCCACCTTAGATGCCACAGCATAATCATCAGATAAATCGGTGAGTGAATCAGAAAAGGGGATATTCATTGTCCAAAATACTGTTCAGTTTCATTCCCGGACGACGATTTTATATATTCCTCCCCGGCATCATACTCATGATTTGCCTGACATTGACCTGGGTTCAGGTCTCTCAAATGCAAAAACAGGAAACAAAACGTGTCATTGCCGAATTTAACATTCGTGCGAGTGAAGTATCTGCCGGGCTTGAACGTCGGTTACTGTCAAATGCAGAGATTTTACATGGCGTTTCAGGCCTTTTTACCAGCAGTGTTTCTGTCACTCGGGATGAGTTTCAGCGATATATTAAACAGCTCGACCTTCATTCATATAACCCAGGCATTCAGGGGGTCGGATACATTCAGCTCATTCCCTCGACACAAAAAGAACAACATATTGCTGCAGTCAGAGCGGAAGGTTTTCCAGATTACACTATCCGTCCATCAGGAAAGCGCGACCTCTATTCCTCCATCGTCTTTATTGAACCGCTGAACTGGCGGAATAAACGCGCCCTGGGATATGACATCCAAACAGATCCAGTCAGAATGCAAGCGGCTGGCCGAGCCAGAGATGAAGGCGAAGCAGCTATGACGGACAAAATCATTCTGCAGCAAGAAACAGATAAGGATGTGCAATCCGGTGTCATTATATTCTCACCGATTTATCAGGTTGGTATGGCTACATCGACGGTTGAAGAACGCCAAAAAGCCTTACGAGGCTGGGCTTATGCCCCCATCCGCATAAAAGATATGTTAGAAAACTATCTGCAGCTTGAGTATAAAGATTTATCCCGCAAAATCGCCATCCGTCTTTACTCTGGTGATGGTACAAAAGCGTCAGGTTTAATGTATGACTCCTACCCGGTTGCATCTGCCAATACATTAAATAATAACAATGAAGAAACAATCATCTCATTTCAGCTATTGGGTACAACCTGGACGTTATATATCAAGCCATTACCCGCATATTGGTTAACTCTGGAAACAGAGAAAAACAGTGGTATCGTAATGGGTGCCGGATTGATACTAAGTTTGCTATTTGCACTCGTCAGTTATGTTTTAGTTAATAGCCATCTGCGCGTAGCTAATGCGTTACAAGAAATAACGCGAGCCAATAGAAGTCTGACTGAGCAGGAATCATTGCTGCGAGCCATTTATGATAGCTCGAGTGTGGCGGTGATGTTAGTCAGTATCAAAGGAGTTATTATTTATATTAATCAACGTGTTGTTGATCTATTTTTCATTCCGAGAGAAAAACTCATTGGCAGTGATTTTTACCAATTAATTCCTCATTCCGAACAGCTTGAAACCCGTCAGGAAATTGAAAAACTGTTGGAGAAAAAAAACGATAATTTCACTGTAGAACGTCAGTATTTGCGTAACAATGCAGATAATTTTTTAGGTCTGGTGACAGGTAGTCCATTTCGGGATGATAAAGGAAAAATAATCGGTATCGTCATGGTGATTGAAGACATTACCGAACGCCGAAAAAATGAGACTGCGATGCGGCTGGCAAGCACTGTCGTGAACGCCAGCCCCGGTGGTATTTTAGTCACTGATGCTAATAAACGAATTATCTCCGTCAACCCCGCGTTTACCCGTATCACCGGATATACCTTAGAAGATGTTATAGACAAAAATCCCCGCTTACTCTCTTCTGGCCAGCAAGATAAAGAGTTCTACCGTGTTATGTGGATGGAGATAAACCGCACTGGACGCTGGGAAGGGGAATTAATGAATCGCCGCAAAGATGGCCGTTTATTACCGGAGTTACTCTCTATTAGTCGGGTCTTAGATAAAAATGGAAATGTAGCCCATTACGTTGGCATGTTCCTCGATATCTCTGAACGCCGTGAAGCGGAAATGCGCATTCAACATCTCGCCCACCATGATTATCTGACTGATCTACCTAATCGTTCCTTACTTGTTGAACGCGCAACGAATGCACTGGCACTGGCACATCGCCATAAACGCCGTATGGCAATATTGTTTATCGATCTCGATAGATTTAAACCAATCAACGATGAATATGGTCATGATGCCGGCGATACCGTATTAAAAACAATTGCTAAGCGGTTGTTGCAGATGGTCAGAGAGTCCGACACAGTTTGCCGTCAAGGTGGAGATGAATTTGTGATTTTAATCCCTGAGTTTGCTGATACAGAAAGTCTTGAAAGATTAGCCATTAAACTGCGCGATGAAATTCAAAAACCTTGTACGATCAAAAATTACCAACTGTCGGTCTCCGCCAGTATTGGGATTGCAACCTACCCAGAAAACGGCGACACCGTAGATGATATAATCCAAAGTGCCGATACCGCTATGTATCGGGCAAAAATAGATACCGATAGCCGTATCTGTTTCGCCCGTTATTTAAAATCGGTTGATCCTCTTTAGCGATTTTACTCCGCATTAACCTCGTGCATGTTTCGCCGCCTGCTGAAAAACCTCGTCACTCGGGCGAATACCGGTATACAACACAAATTGTTCCACCGCTTGGATTGCAAACACCTCGGCACCCGTGATCACTTTTTTGCCCTGTGTTCTGGCATAACGGATCAATGGGGTCTCGGCTGGTAATGCTACAACATCAAAAACCACCTGCGCGCGCTCAATAGTCGATTCAGTGAAAGCAAGTGTCTCAGCATCAGCACCACCGGCCATACCAATCGGCGTTACGTTGATCAGCATATCCGCTTCCACACCCGTCATATCCGGTGCCCAATTAAAGCCATACAAGCCAGCTAACGGCTTACCCGCCGCTTCATTACGAGCCACGATATAACCTTTTTTAAAACCGGCATCTTTTAAGGCGCATGCGACGGCTTTCGCCATACCGCCACTACCACGTAATGCAAACACCAGATCAGATGGCACCTGATGTTCATTAAGTAATTTGGCAATAGCGATGTAATCGGTGTTGTAAGCTTTCAGATAACCATTGGTGTTGACGATAGTATTCACTGAATCGATCGCTTTAGCAGAAGGATCGAGCTCATCTACCATCGGAATACAGGCTTCTTTGAATGGCATTGAAATCGCACAACCACGCACGCCTAATGCGCGAACCCCACCGATAGCAGCAGCTAGATCCGTCGTAGTAAATGCTTTGTAGATGTAATCAAGATCTAAGGCATCGTATAAGAAATTATGAAAACGGGTGCCAAAGTTACTTGGGCGCGCAGCAAGCGACATACAAAGCGTAGTGTCTTTATTGATCTGTCGGGTCATCAGTCTAATTCCATAAAGAAAAACAGATTAAGAAAAGTGGCAGACAGAAACTAGCAAAGTTACCAGTAACAAATCGTGACCCGCATCAAGCCATAGTGACTATCTGTTCCAGATCACGACGGGTAGAAAGTTTGGTATCGACCTTAATGTAAGCCGCCGCTTCTTCAAAAACGATAACCACATCCGCAACACCCGGCTGAGCTTTGAGTCGATGCTCTAACGCAACACCCTCTTGTTGTGCCGAATCAGGTAACTGGATCCGCAGGCTACTGACATACGGGGGTTCTTGCATTGTCATACTGACCATAAACCAGACAGCCGCGATAACCGCACTACCCAGGAAGACCATACCGGGACCATTTAATTGCAATAACCAGCCACCCAAACTGCCACCAATCGCCACACCAATAAACTGGCTAGTTGAATAAATCCCCATGGCAGTGCCTTTGTAACCAGCAGGTGCTTCTTTACTAACCAGTGACGGTAAGATGGCTTCCATAACGTTAAACGCAATGAAGAATAATTGGATACCCGCAAAGATGATCCATAAATGTTGGCCGGCAAACCAAAGCACCAGTTCAGCCAGAAAGATCATCACCACACACGCCACAAACACGCGTTTCATTTGTCGTTTTTTTTCTGCATAAATGACAAACGGGATCACCGCAACAAAAGAGACCAGCATGGTGATGAGATAAACCATCCACTGTTGTTGGCGCAGAAAACCAGCATGTTCCATCGCCAACGGCAATGCCACGAAGCTGGCCATCAGTAAGATATGTAAACTCATGATACCGGTATTCAGTTTCAGCAAACGGCTATTTCCCAGCACTAAACTGAAACTGCCTT
>CAIZDF010000598.1 GCA_903931645.1 uncultured Tolumonas sp. | reverse complement strand
GATCTACACCGCGTGTGGGCGGAAGTGATCCGCCATATTGAAGCACGCCACCGGGAGTATATTCTGGAATGCCGGATCCGCACGGCCAATGGCGAATATCTGTGGGTAGAAAATCACGTCACCACCAGCTTTGATCGTAAGGGAAAACCTCAGCGTTTTACCGGTGTCATGACCGATATTACCCAGCAAAAAACCAATGAACTGCAATTACGCCAAGCAGCCATTGTGTTTGAAAGTACCCGTGAAGGGATCGTGATCACCGATGCTGAACGCAATATCATCAAGGTAAACAGTGCCTTGATCGATCTGTTTGGTTATCAGGAATATGAATTATTAGGTCAGCGCCCGCGTATTTTCCGTTCAGGAAAACACGATGAGCCTTTTTATCATCAGATGCGACAAGCAATTGACGAACACGGATTTTGGCGTGGTGAATTATGGAACCGCAAACAAAGCGGTGAACTGTTACCCATGATGACCAGCATTAATCCGGTATGTGACAGTAACGGTGAGATCCTTTATTACGTCAGTATTTATACCGACATCAGCCAACTGAAAGATTCCGAAGCCCGTCTGGAACATATGGCACTGCATGATCCGCTAACAGGTCTACCTAATCGTGCCATGCTGGGCCGAAAATTAGCCATGGCCTTGCAAGATGCCGTTAGAAATAACACTCGGGTCGCGCTGTTAATGCTGGATCTGGATCATTTCAAAAATGTGAACGACAGCTTTGGTCATCATTTTGGTGATGAGTTATTACATCAAGTGTCGGCCCGCCTGCGCCATCAGCTGCGTGCAACGGATGTCGTCTGTCGTTTAGGCGGTGATGAATTTACGGTGTTATTACAAAATAACCCCTCGTTGGATGATGTATCGGTATTAGCGCAAAAGATTATCGATGCCTTACATCAGCCCTTCTCATTATCCAATGATCGGGATGTCGTTATTGGTACCAGTATTGGTATTAGTCTGTTCCCTGAACATGGTCAAAGTGCAGAAGAGCTAATGCAGCAAGCGGATACAGCCATGTATCGGGCCAAACATGATGGCCGTGACGGCTATCGTTATTTTTCGGAAGAGTTATTCCTCAAAGCGAAAGCGCGTTTGGAATTAGAGCAACGCTTACATCGCGCCATCGCAGAGCAAGAATTCAAGGTTTATTACCAACCACAGATCTCTATTGAGACCAACAAAATCATTGGTGCCGAAGCGCTGTTGCGTTGGGATGACCCTGAATATGGGTTGATACAACCTGCTGAGTTTATCTCAATTGCCGAAGACACCGGGTTGATCCAAAACATCGGGGAATGGGTACTTTATGAAACTTGTCGCCAAGGTCGACTCTGGCTCGATCAGCATCTGCCGGATATTAATCTGGCGGTGAATTTATCGCCGTTACAATTACATCACGGTGATGTTCAGCAGCTCATTGGTACCATTTTGCAAAATACTGGCTTTCCGGCGCATCGTTTGGAGTTGGAATTAACTGAAAGTGCCTTGATGGAACAGCAGGAAGAAGCGGTCCGAATACTGCAAGGATTACGTCAGCAAGGCATTCGTATTGCCATTGATGATTTTGGT
>CAIZDF010000597.1 GCA_903931645.1 uncultured Tolumonas sp. | reverse complement strand
TGAATCGGTGCAAGGTGTGATAGCTCAGATCGAAATGCTGATCCCGGCGATTCGCGATGGTCTTGATCGCGAAGGTTTGCAATCGGCAATGGTTGCGGGTGCTGCACGTAATGCCCTTGATTGCGCATTCTGGGATCTGGAAAGTAAACAGCATCGCCAGCGCATTTGGCAACGCCTGAATAAACCAGCACCAGAAGCCTTATTAACGGCGTATACCTTGTCGTTGGATACACCGGAAAACATGCAGCGTGCAGCGGCAGAGAACGCATTCCGCCCCTTATTAAAATTGAAGTTAGCCGGTGCTGGCGATCTCGATCGTGTTGCTGCGGTGCGTAAAGGCTCTCCGGCGGCACGCATTATTGTTGATGCCAATGAAGGTTGGAACGAACAGATCTATCGTGAGCTGATCCCTGAATTGCAAAAGCTCGGTGTCGAGATGATCGAACAGCCACTGCCCGCAGGCAACGATGCAATTTTGGCATCACTGCCACGTCCGATCCCGATCTGTGCCGACGAATCCTGTCACGACAGTTCCACCTTGCATGAATTGGTGGGGCGCTACGACATGATCAACATTAAGCTGGATAAAACCGGCGGTCTGACCGAAGCACTTGAGCTGCGTAAGCAAGCGGAAGCGGCAGGTATGAAGATCATGGTAGGTTGCATGTTGGCCTCTTCATTAGCGATGGCGCCGGCATTTGTGGTGGCGCAAGGCGCACAAGTAGTCGATCTGGATGGCCCGTTGTTGCTGCAACAAGATCGCGAACCCGGTTTTGATTATTCCGACAACCTGATGCATGCACCCGATGCGGCATTGTGGGGCTAAATTAAATTGAATATTAAGGAGTCGGCCATGAGTCGCATTGTGTATGTTGATGGTCAGTATGTTGACGAAAAAGATGCAAAAATCTCGGTATTCGATCGCGGTTTTTTGTTTGCTGATGCGGTGTATGAAGTCACGGCAGTATTAAACAGCAAGCTGGTGGAATTTGCTGGTCACTTGGAACGTTTGCAGCGCTCTTGCCGTGAATTATCGCTGACTATGCCCGTTTCAGCCGCGCAGTTGAAAACCATCCACGAAGAGTTGATCAAAAAGAACAATCTGGTGGAAGGCGGCATTTATCTGCAGATCAGCCGTGGTAATGCCGGTGATCGTGATTTTGCTTTTCCTTCAGCCGAAGTAAAACCCACGCTGGTGCTGTTCACCCAATCACGCGCAGTGATCGACAGCCCGAAAGTGCAAACCGGTATCAAAGTGGTCACTATGCCGGATATCCGCTGGCACCGTCGTGATATCAAAACCGTGGGGTTGCTGGCGCCGTGTTTGGCCAAAGAGTATGCCCATGCGAACGATGCTGATGATGCATTCTTGGTAGAAAACGGCTTTATCACCGAAGGCAGCTCAAGCAATGCGTATATTGTGCTGGCGGATAACACCATCGTCACGCGCCCATTAAGTAACGATATTCTGCACGGTATTACCCGTAAAGCGCTGTTGGAACTGGCCGCGCGCGATGGCATCAAAGTGGAAGAGCGCCTGTTCACACCCGATGAAGCCTATCATGCGAAAGAAGCCTTTATCAGCTCCGCGACCACTTTTGTGTGGCCAGTGGTGAGTATTGATGGCAAGCCGGTGGGCGATGGCAAACCGGGCCCAATCTCACTGCGCTTGCGTGATATTTATGTTGAGTTAGCAAAAGCTGAAGTGGCGTAATTGTCTTTCTTTATCATTTCTCCTGCCCAAGCCTCTTTTCATAGAGGCTTTTTTGATCTATTCAAAGGTTAAATTTTTAAATTTTAATTGTTAGATAGGTAAAACCTATTAAACAAATAGTTCACAACTATTGGATAGAAAGACTTTTTT
>CAIZDF010000596.1 GCA_903931645.1 uncultured Tolumonas sp. | reverse complement strand
GATATCGGTCTTTTAAGGCCTCGATTTCTCTCCATTTGCGCTTTTTGTTTGCTTGGCGTTGACGTACATCAGTGTCGCTGACGGTCAGCTCTTCTGTTTCCAGTGAGAACCTATCCATGGAACTACCCCCTCGTCTCAAACTAAAGAACGTACAAACTATAATAAGCATTTTGTAGGCCAAAATTCATTTATGCATAACCAAATGAGTTTTAGCGTATTGCGGGAATTAACCCGCTAACTTGTATCCCGACAAGTACTTTCCGTATATCACAGCTCATATAAAACTAAAATACTGAGATGACAAAACTATTACAGACCTCAAAAGGTGAAAATAGACCTGCTGATTATCGAGCGAAGGGGTGGGATAGTTCTTATAGTTTCATTAGAAGACTAGTAGGCATAAAGTGCATAATAAATTTATATTTTGAATATATATGCTGCTTAGTTAAAAAAATATCAATAATAATTTTGTATTTAAAGCCGATGCTGGTATTTTTCCGGGTATCATTTTTGCAATGAATTTTTGTGTTCAGCGATTATTGGGAAAGGCTCATATATGGAGCAAGTTGCCACCTTAGAGGTGCAGAATTTATGTAAACGCTTTGGTTCCAATGAGGTACTGAAGGGGATTAATCTGACAGCGCATAAAGGCGATGTTGTTTCAATTATTGGTTCGTCTGGTTCTGGCAAATCAACTTTTTTGCGTTGTATAAATTTGCTGGAAACGCCTACCAGTGGCGATGTTTATGTCCATGGTGAGCTAATTCGTATGAAAGCCGACAAATCTGGCGAACGGATACCTCAAGATGCTAAACAGGTAGCCAGGATCCGTTCTCGGCTGGCGATGGTATTCCAAAGTTTTAATCTTTGGTCCCATATGACGGTATTACAAAACATCATTGAAGTTCCTGTGCATGTGTTGAAAGTGCCACGCCACGAAGCGATCGAGAAAGCAGAAGCATTATTGCATCGTGTTGGCCTGTATGAGCGTCGTGATTATTATCCCGGCCATTTGTCTGGGGGGCAGCAACAACGAGCGGCTATTGCTCGCGCATTGGCTGTTGACCCTGAAGTTATGTTGTTTGATGAACCCACCTCTGCGCTGGATCCTGAATTGGTAGGGGAAGTGTTGTCAGTCATGCGTGGTTTAGCTGAAGAAGGCCGGACTATGTTGGTGGTAACACATGAAATGGCTTTTGCACGTGATGTTTCGAATCGGGTGATGTTTTTACATCAGGGAAGAGTTGAAGAGGATGGTGATCCGAAAGAGCTTTTCGCCAATCCTAAATCAGAGCGTTTCCGTCAGTTTATATCGTCCACTTATTGATACGCTTATAAAATCAGCAAGGAGCAAACAATGAAAAAACTGTTGTTAACAGTCGTTATGGCTAGTTTGATGGTTACTGGTGTTCAGGCGAAACCATGGAAAGAAGTTCGTGTTGCGATTGAAGGTGCTTACCCTCCATTTTCCAGCGTTGATGAAAAAGGCCAATTATTGGGATTCGATGTTGATATCACCAATGCGCTGTGTGAACAGATGAAAGTACGATGTACCATCGTAAAACAGGATTGGGACGGTATGATCCCTGGTTTGATGGCGCGTAAGTTTGACGCGATCATTTCTACCATGGATATCACGGAAGAACGTAAGAAAAGCATTGATTTCTCTCAGAAATATCAGCATGTCCCAGCGCGTTTTGCCGCTAAAAAAGGTGCAACGCTTGAGCTGACTGATGCGTTCATGAAAGATAAGAAGATTGGTGTGCAGCGCGCTACATCCATGGATACTTATGTTTCTGATAACTTCCCGCACGCCACTATCAAACGCTACGGCACTGCTGATGAAGCATACTTGGATCTGAAATCTGGCCGTGTTGATTATGTGTTGGCAGATGCGGCTTCGTTGATTGATGGTTTAGTTAAAAAATCAAATGGCGAATATAGCTTGGTAGGACCAGGCCTGACCGAGAAAAAATGGTTCGGTGAAGGTGCGGGTGT
>CAIZDF010000595.1 GCA_903931645.1 uncultured Tolumonas sp. | reverse complement strand
CCACACCATTTGCCCAGCTGATTGATACAGACGACTATCGTACATACCGGTCAGTACCGGTATCCCGGCAGCTCGAGCCAAAATCACTGCATGTGATGTGCGTGCCGCTTTGGTGAGTAATAACGCACGTAAATGCTGTCGATCGAGCGATAAAAACTGGCTGGGCATCAGCTCATCAGCCAGCCCGACACTGGCCGTTTGCAGCTGTAACGTTTTCGCCTTGGCCCATGTCGGATAAATCAACACCAGCAATTGCTGACAAATATCGCGCAGATCCAATTCGCGTTCCTGCAAATAAGGGCTGTCAGATGCCATAAATTGCGTCTGATAGTCTCGCTGTAGCTGCAGGATGGCGTGTGCCAGTGTTGGCGAATCAGTCAACAGCGCCGATAATTTCTGCTGAAAAGTAATGTCACTCAGCAAAGATAAATGAGCCTGCAATATCTGCGCAGTCTGTGCGCTGGCTTGCCGGTATTGCGCAGTGAGTTGTTGTTGTAGCTGGCCTAGCGCTGACTGTAATAAACGTTGTTGTTCGTCAGCTGCTTCCACCGGTAAATCGACCGGCAAGCTCGGTTCTGGCAAGTCAAACAATACCAGCTGCCCACGGGCAAATCCGGCATTCGCCACTAGGCCCGGAAAGATCTGACTTTGACTGGCCCGCAGGTTGCGTGGCACCACAAAGCTGTTTTGTCCCACCACGCTATCGTCTTGCTCGTTTAGTTCATAGCGTAAGAAATGACGTAATGAATTCGCCGCACGTTGTGCATCATGGCCAGAGGCCACAATGTCACACACATCGCGAAACAAGGTATCGGTGCTCAGTAATGCCAACACACTTTTTGCATTTGCACAGCGGCCGTTACGCCGATTACACCATTCAATAGTGGCCGAAAAACGCTGACACACCGCCTCTAGCTGCGTCGCTGGGCGCGCATGCAAACCATGAGGTAATAAGCAGCGATATTCGATCTTATAGTTACGCATAGAGTGCTCTCTGGCCAGCCAGATAAACCGGAGATCAGGCTTCCAGTCGCTTAAATACCGCTTTCGGATCTTTCAACGCATCCTGGATCGGCACTTTGATAACACGCATACCGTCAAAACGTTCTTCCCCTTCGATGACAATATCGATCGCCATCAACACCACTTCAGCCGCCCGAATATCATGCAGGGTGAGCTCATTTTCGATCCCCATCGCACCTTGTGTTTCGACCTTAATGTCATGCCCTAACTCTTTCGCTGTCGCGAGTAATTTCTCCGCTGCCATATAGGTATGCGCAATACCTGTCGGGCAAGCCGTGACGGCAACAATTTTCATGTTTAAATACTCCGGGATCAGACACTTTCAGACGATGCCGTTTCGACATGCTGGCCTGAACGTGCTTTCAGAAAATTGATCAATAACGCCGTCACCATGACACCGACAGCGATAGACACTAAATACATCAAACGGTTATCAATGACTGGCAAAACAATAGGTCCGCCGTGTGGCGCGTGGTCAGCCACGCCCGATAACATGGCAATCACACTGCCAACCGCCGAACCAACACAAATACTGGGGATCACCCGCAGCGGATCGGCTGCCGCAAATGGGATCGCACCTTCGGTGATGCCAATACAACCCATTGCCAGCGCCGCCGAACCTGCCTCTTGTTCCTGGCTGGACCACAGTTTTTTATTTAATTTCGTCGCCAGACCCAGCCCTAACGGCGGAATACAAATAGCCGTTGCCACCGCGCCCATGATGGTAGGGTTACCTTCCGCAATCATG
>CAIZDF010000594.1 GCA_903931645.1 uncultured Tolumonas sp. | reverse complement strand
GATCCGTGTCCGTGCGGAAGTGGGAAAAAATATAAGAAATGCTGCTTGAATTAATTTATATGATTTTCATAATTATATAAAAATAGCGCCGTCATAAAGTGCTTTTTAGATGATGAATGAATTTGCATATTCACCACTTCAATGCTAATATCACCTATAAAATTTATTTTTAGGTGATTAATGGTGCTGAACACTCTAAAATTATTAGCAGACAGAATTGTTTGTGAAGCAATTGAAATACACGCCGCAGATAGTTCAAAAACACTTGCTGAACACGCAATCTTATTTGCAAGATTGTCAAATGATATGACCATCGGTGGACTTGGGCTGTTCGCTGATAGCGCGTGCAAAAGAGGCTGCTGGTATTGTTGCACAATTCCAGTTGAGGTTCGCCAAGCCGAGGCTGATTTGATCGCAAAAAAGTTAAAAGGGATGCCAAAGGATATATACAACGAAACAGTTAGCCGTTCAATGGAAAATGCCAAGCATGAAGGCGACGATGTTGATGGATATATAAAACAGAAGTTGCCATGTGCATTCCTTAATAAGAAGGCAATGTGCTGTCGTATATACGATGATAGACCGCTTAATTGCCGGAACTACGATAGCGGAAACCGTGATATGTGCAAACTCGCTGTTGGCAACCCCGTTCAGGGTGTTGAACGTTCTGGGCAGATAATCCAACACAATTTTGCAGTTTCATTAGCATTAGAAGATGCTCTGGAAAGACTTGGCGCTGATCCAATACAGACACCGCTTCATAAGACAGTTTTGTCAAGGCTTTGATTAAAAATCGCAGGTTGTGAAAATGCCGTTTTGATATTAATTGTCTCGGAACTGCATATTTTTCACAATTGGCTAAAAATCCAGCGGCAGAACCGCCAAGATACCCATGTCATTAACAAAGGAAGTATCAAGATTTGCATAAACAAAATTGCAGTTATGACGCCCAATGACCTGAAGAACTGCCGTGCATTGGTCGCGATTGATTTTGCAGTATCCTTGGCTTTTGATAAAAACTCTTGTGAGAATGGGTCGTCAGTTGATATTTCAAACTTTTTTAGATCATTCGTGGCATTGGCATAAGCCTTATTCAATACGCCATTCGCTATTGGCGAAATTGCTATGAATGCTATTGGAATTCCGATCCGAACGAAAATTATTAATGAGATTATGGTTTTGGATAATTTTACATACCTTGCGCTTTCATCCTCCGATCTA
This sequence comes from uncultured Tolumonas sp., assembly GCA_903931645.1. Taxonomy (GTDB): domain Bacteria; phylum Pseudomonadota; class Gammaproteobacteria; order Enterobacterales; family Aeromonadaceae; genus Tolumonas. Next base: position 1,429 of record CAIZDF010000594.1, on the reverse strand, counting down.
TTTTTATGATAGGACGCAATGACAAAAAATGGGATCGCCACAAGCAGGAACCCAAACATACCAACCTGATGGATTGTCAGCATTGAGAGTTCAATAATGGAAAGCGCCGCCATGCCTTCTAATAGCCAATCGCTGAAATCATCAATCAGTTGATCCAATGGATCAAGAAACGCCATTGGCGTAACCGTGCCAGAAATACCTGCGCCAACAGATACACTGCCAGTTTTTGCCACTGACAATATGGAGTTAATTGACTTTGCTATCATAAAAAGTTCTGTTGTTCTAATTAGTGAATTCTCAATATTAGTTTGGGCAACCGCGTCAATCACATCAAAACCACCACGATATGGCAGTTGGTCAATGCCAAATGAAAATCCGAGAACGACAACGCTGATTGTGATCATTTTCATTAATTGGTGAGACTGAATATAGTTCATTACCTTATTGTCTGACATTACGGGTGCTCCTCTAAATTCAGGAAACTATTTCCGATGGGCGGCTCATTTTTGAGAACGTCCCATCCGTCGTAAACCGATCCCAGGCTTCCAACACAAGGCGCTGGGTGCGATATTCGCCGTAGCGCCGTATCTCATTGTTTTTGAGACCTCGGAACGTTTCGGATGGGTAGTCCGGTCCCATCACATCGGCAGGGTCAAGAATGTAGCGAAGTTCATCACGGTTCAGCCCATACTTCATAGCGTAATAGGCATCCAACTCGGCACGGAGCAGTGCGCGACGGTCTTCGTCCCAGCCAAACGGTTGCCCTGTGTAGCCAAGGTCTTCCGCCCATGGGCGCATAGAGTGGCTGGTGTAGGTAAGTTCAAGGATTCTGTGGTTAGCAAAATCATGGTCATTAGTGCTAAAAATGCTTGGTGGTGGAGCGGCAAACTGTTTCAGATATGTGTATGTTAGAGATGTCCCGCCAACCTTTTGCCGCGCAATGAAATCAAATACTAATGAAGCCATCATTCCAATAAGAAGCGGCGATGATCTGATATTGTGATATAGTAGTGGAATTTTATGGTTGATGCCAATTACTGGAAATACGCCTGCAATTACTGTTCGCTCGTCAGTTGAGCGACATATATCTCTCCATCCCATAAGCCATCTTGGTTTCTTCCGAATAATAAGAAATTTTACAAGTTCAAGCGTGTCGTTCGGACCCGCCTTAATGAAAGCCGCATCATCATCCGTCAAAGGGGTGTCACGTTGGCTTTCGCACCCATTCACCCTGGTTTTAGCCTCCATTAACCAAACTGACGGATTTTTTCCAACAATGCTTTTCCACGCCCTATTGCGACCAAGATATTCAAATAGTTCCGTTTCTAAAAGCGGCTTCTTACGAACACCAAGCGACCATCCTAACAGCCATTCACCTAATAACTTTAAGCATCTCTCCTGACTATTGTCGCGCCAAGCACGTTTTAGT
>CAIZDF010000593.1 GCA_903931645.1 uncultured Tolumonas sp. | reverse complement strand
TAAAATCGAAATTGGAGATGGATGTCGCTGTTGTAGTTCAGCCAATGCAACGAACAAACTATTACGATAACGGTCAACACTATTAATTTCTAAAAAATGCCGCAATATTATTTGCGGCATTTTTTTATGCCGACCGGCAAAGAATACTGTCTAACCAGCGTGTTGGTAATATCCGCCGTAACAATGCAAATAAATGAGTGGGGAAGGTGACACCATATCGTGTTCTGGCGCGTTTGCTGCGTAGGGCATGTAATACTGGAACTAAACAGGATTCTGGCTCCAGCGTAAAAGGATTTTTAGGTTTTGGATTTTTTAAGCGCTGCAATGTTTGCTGATAAACAGCATGGTGGCGGCTTGTTGTCTCATTAATATACTGCTGAAATTTAAGCAGTGCATTATGGCGAAATTGACTACGGATCGGTCCTGGCTCAACGAGACTGATCTGTATTGCTGTATCTCGTAATTCAAGTCGCAGTGTATCGGTATAACCTTCTAATGCAAATTTGCTAGCGTTATAAGCTCCACGATATTTCATAGCTACCAAACCGAGTAGTGAGCTGATTTGGATTATACGCCCGCGTTTATGTTGCAGCATGCCAGGCAGAATTAGCCGGATCAAATGATGCCAACCAAATAAGTTGGTATTGAACTGTTCGCGTAGGGCTTGGGTTGGCAGATCTTCAAGTGCACCCGTTTGACCGTAAGCGCCATTATTAATCAGTGCATATAGTTGACCGTTTGCTTCTGTTAATGCCCATTCAACCGCGGCTTCAATACTTTGTTCATCATTCAGATCGAGTTTATGTGCGCGTAGACCCGATTGTTGTAAGTGAGTTACATCATTCTCTTTTCTTGCTGTTGCTAAGACCTGATAACCCTCTTGTTGCAGACGCTGGGCTAAATGCAAACCGATGCCTGTAGAGCAACCAGTGATGAGAATGAAATCAGCCATCATATTTCCTGTTTATGATGAAAGTGTTTGAACATCTTAATGTGGATCGCACATAAAACAAAACCGGGAGTTTTGCTCCCGGTTTTGTTTATTCGATGGTTAGATTATGCGCCACTGTTATCAAGTCGAACGGTTAACGTCTGACCTGGTTTGAGGTGGTTGTGCCCTAAACTATTCCAGCGCATCAGTTCATTCACGGTGATCTGAAATTTCTCCGCAATGGAGGAAAGCGAATCACCTCGACGTACTTCATAACGTTTTAACTTGGCGGCTTTAGCAACAGACAATTTAGCGGTTTTGCCTGATACTTTACTTACAGGCGCGTTGACCAATAAAACCTGACCTGGCTTAATTTTATTCTTACCCAAGCGGTTCCACTGTGCTAACTGCTTTTCTGATACACCATAACTACGAGCTACTGTACCTAAGGTATCACCGCGTTTTACTTTGTGGTGAATACCAATGGTAGCTGACTGCTTGCTATCGCTACTGCTCTCAGCTGCATCATCATTAGCATCAGTAACATCGTTGCTGGCAATCGCCACTCGCTCACTATCGTCCCGCAGACGTTTTTGCGGAGCCATATCAGCCAATGCCAGTTCAAGCTCATCTGCTACACCAATTGGTACCAATAAATGATCAGGTCCTTTTGGTGACGTAGTATTGCGGCTTAAACCAGGATTCAGACGCTTCAATGCAGGAAAGGACATATTTGCCTGTTCAGCTGCAGTGCGTAAATCCACCTGGCCGTGAGTATCGATCAAACGAACCGATGCCCGATTAGGTATTTTAGGCAGGTCAATGCCATATTTTTTCGCATTTTTGATGACATCAGCTAATGCCAACATACGTGGTACATATTCCATCGTCTGACGAGGTAATTGCAGCGAGAAAAAATCTGTCGCTTTACCACGAGCTCGATTGGCATCAATTGCGTCTTGAATTCTACCTTCACCAGCATTGTATGCGGCAACGGCGTTCATCCAATCACCTTCAAAATAAGCATTTAACTGAGCCAGATAATCCAGCGCAGCCTGAGTTGAGGCTACAACGTCACGGCGGCCGTCATACCAGTAATCCTGTTTCAGACCATAGCGTCTGCCTGATGCACTTAAGAATTGCCATAAGCCAACAGCGTTGCCATGGGAGCGGGCATTAGGGTTATATGCACTTTCAACAATGGGCAATAACACCAGCTCCATTGGCATCTGACGTTTATCAATTTCCTCAGTGATTAGGTGGAGGAAGGGGGCGGCACGTTCGGTGACAGTTCGCAGGTACTTTGGATGTTGGATATACCAATCACGATAAGCAATGACGTCAGGATCATTTGGAATGGTCAACTGCATCTCGTCAGCAATGCGGTCCCACATGTACGGATGTGAGCTTTCCGATCGATCTAGAGCTGAGGTTGCATGCGACCGATAATTCGACATTACATTAACGGTAGAACCCAACTTATTTTTATCTGAGTCGGTTTGTAACGCCTGGCAACCGGTCAGCAACAACGCACCCAATAGGGCCAAATGTAGCTTTATGTTCATCCAGTCATCCTCAAAATTTTGACAGATGGTATGTGTGTTTAGGGTTCAGATCAAGCCTTGCATAATTTATGCTCAGTTACAGCTCAAAGATTATTCTTTTTTTCGCGCAAAATAGCAAAGATCTGGATCTCATTTTCGAGATAGAGATCGCTCGTTTTTTGAGCATAAGTCACAACACTGGGACTATTTGTGCGTAAAAACACATTACTTCTCTTTTCTATACCAATTGATGATGGCAGTGTTGGGCAGCCTTGTTGGCGTAATTTGCTTACTTCTTTAATTCGCGACATTGTAAACATATTATCTGGTTCAACCTGCCAGCAATAGCTTAAATTATTGTAAGTATATTCATGTGCAGGATAAACAAGAGTTTCATCAGGTAGATCGACTAGGCGTTGTAGCGAGTGATACATCTGTGTTGCAGTGCCGGTAAACAGACGTCCACACCCACCAGAAAAGAGCGTATCGCCACAAAACAGGGCGCCATGGCCGTGAAATACAATGTGTTCAGCTGTATGCCCTGGCGTGTGCCAGACTTTAAACGTCAGCTGAAGATCAGGAAAGCTGATCAGATCCTGATCGTACATAGTGTGTAATTGTGGTACGTCAGGTAGTGTAATTTGTGGGCCGTAAACTTCACATTGTGGATATTGCGCTAAAAGTTCTGCAACACCATCTACATGATCATGATGATGGTGTGTAATTAAAATGGCTCGAAGTGTTAGCTCTTGTTGTTGCAGCCGTTCAAGTACGGGGGCTGATTCGCCGGGATCGACCACAATCGCTTGCTCGCCTTGCTTAATTAGCCAAATGTAATTGTCTGTACGACTGGGAATGGCTTGTACTTGCAACATGTGATGAGCTCCGATTCGAATTACGCAGTGTTGTGTATAAAATGAAAGAGAGAGAAAGGCAATATTTACCCGTGTTGAGGTGATGAAGTGAAACCAGCAAAAACAAACCGGGAAATCATTGCACCAGAGAATTGGAGCGAATTACCGATGGGTGATTGGCTGGCAATGGAAATCCAGCATAAGCTCGATGAATGGTGTCAGTTTATGTTCGGCTATCATCTTTTGAAACTAGGCCCATTGAGCAGTCAGCTGTCATGTTCTACGTCAACTATTCGTCATCAATGTGCATTAGGTGCAGAGGGGGCTTCTCTAGGAATTATCGCTGATATTGGCGAGTTACCTATTCGAACGGGTAGCATTGATGCTTGTTTGCTGGCGCATACACTTGATTTCAGTAACGACCCGCATCAGATATTGCGTGAAGTTGAACGAGTATTAACAGCTGATGGTTGGATCATCATCAGTGGTTTTAATCCGTATAGCTTGGTTGGTTTAGGAAAGCTACTGCCTCATCTACGGCGTCGGCTGCCGTGGTCTGCACAAATGTTTTCACCGGAACGAGTTCTCGACTGGTTGCATTTGCTGGGCTTTGAGGTGGTGCACCTGGAAGGGTTTGCTTATTCAGCGCTTTCGCGCCGCAGCCGAATTCATTGCTGGCGGGAAAATACCGCCCGACGGTGTGGTTATCGGTTTGCATCAACCTATATGCTCGCGGCTCGAAAACGGACTCTTCCGTTAACTCGGATCCGCGAGGTAGCGTGGCTTAAACGTCCAGTGATGGTGGGTGGTATGGCCAGACTAAAAAATCAGACCCGGACGCAGCGTTAAACGTTTTTTATGACGGGTAGCCAGAATCAATTAGACGACTATCTGCTGCGAGCGCGGCATTGCGTGCCAGCTCGTCACAACGCTCATTTTCCGGATGACCTGAGTGCCCTTTGACCCAAAACCATTCCACATCATGACGTTGAATTTCGCTGTCTAGCAATAACCATAAGTCCACATTCTTAACTGGTTCACGGTTCGCGGTTTTCCAGCCTTTCTTTTTCCAGCCATGGATCCACAGGGTAATACCTTGACGAACATATTGGCTATCGGTGGTCAGTTTGACCTGACAGGGTTCACTCAAGGATTGTAAACCGGCTATCGCGGCCATTAACTCCATGCGGTTATTGGTGGTCAGCTCGTAACCTTGAGCTAACTCTTTACGGTGTTGTTTGTAGATCAAAACAGCGGCATAACCGCCAGGGCCAGGGTTGCCGAGACATGAGCCATCGGTATAGAGAGTTATCTGTTTTAGCATAGTGTCGTGGTATTCTGAGCGTCTGAGTAAAGTGTGACATAAAAGTGCTATGAACCCAATGCAAACGAATCGCTACGTAATCCTCGACACGGAAACCACGGGTATGAACCAAAGTGGTGGCCCGGTCTATATTGGTCACCGCATTATTGAAATCGGTTGTGTGGAGGTGATAAATCGCCGTCTCACCGGAAATCACTATCATGTTTATATCAAGCCAGATCGGTTGGTAGATGAAGAAGCGATCCGGGTGCATGGTATTACCGACGCTTTCCTGGCCGATAAGCCACCGTTTGCGGCTATCGCGCAAGAATTCCGGGATTTTATTCGTGGTGCAGAATTAGTCATTCATAACGCAGCGTTCGACGTTGGCTTCATCAATCATGAATTTGAGAAGCTGGGCTGGACGGAGCGGGTTAAAGACATCTGTGGGGTTACGGATTCGCTGGCATTGGCGCGAGGGCAGTTCCCCGGCAAACGTAACAGTTTGGATGCGTTATGTACGCGTTTTGGTATCGATAACTCGCATCGTACTTTGCACGGCGCGTTATTGGACGCCGAAATTTTGGCCGATGTCTATTTATTGATGACGGGTGGCCAGACGCGACTGGAGTTACACAACACGGTCAATGATAATAGTTCAGGTTCATCAGCCTCAGCACAGCAGCTGAAAATGCTGCAGCGTAATGGTTCGTTGAAAGTTTTACGTGCGTCAGACGATGAATTAGCGGCACATGAAAAGAGATTAGATCTGGTGGCTAAAAAAGGCGGGTGTTGCCTGTGGCGACCAGAACAAGAATAAACAGTTTTTCCATATAAAAAATTGAAAGGAAAAATACCGTATATGTATCAAGAAATTATTAAGCAGGAATTGGTAACCGCACAGCAGGCTTTGGCCGATTTCATTGCGGATGCTGAAAATATTAATGCTATAGAACAAGCGGCAAAGTTAATTGCAGCATCACTGCGTGACGGCGGTAAAGTTATGTCGTGTGGCAATGGTGGTTCACACTGTGATGCCATGCATTTTGCCGAAGAGTTAACAGGCCGTTACCGTGAAGACCGTCCGGGTTACGCGGGGATCGCCATTTCAGATCCGAGCCATTTGTCTTGTGTCTCTAACGACTATGGTTATCAGTATGTGTTTTCCCGTTATCTGGAAGCAGTTGGTCGCTCGGGTGATGTGATGCTAGGTATCTCGACCAGCGGTAACTCTGGCAATATTATTACGGCTATCGAAGCGGCTAAAAATAAAGGGATCAAAGTCGTTACGTTGACAGGTAAAGACGGCGGCAAAATGGCTGGCATGGCAGATGTTGAAATTCGCGTCCGTTATTTTGGGTATGCGGATCGTATTCAAGAGATCCATATTAAAATTATCCATATTTTGATTATGTTGATTGAAAAAGAGCTGGCTGTCTGATTAGTTTGAGGTGAGGTCGTGTGCGAATTATTGGGTATGAGTGCGAATGTTCCCACTGATATCTGTTTTAGTTTCAGTGGGTTAGTGCAACGTGGTGGGCGTACTGGCCCGCATGTTGATGGTTGGGGCATTACTTTCTATGAAGGGAAGGGCTGCCGTACTTTTAAAGATCCCGTAGCTTGTGCGCAGTCTCAAATTGCTAAATTAGTTCAGGAATACCCGATCAAAAGTTGCGCTGTGGTGAGTCATATCCGCCAGGCGAATCGGGGTAGTGTGGCGTTGGAAAATACTCACCCATTTACACGGGAGCTGTGGGGGCATTACTGGACCTTTGCGCATAATGGCCAGCTGACGGGTTATGAATCACTGGATGTAGGGCGTTTTGTGCCGGTTGGCCAAACCGATAGTGAAAAGTCATTTTGCTGGTTGTTAAACCAACTAGAGAAACAATTCCCATTTTTCCCAGAAAAACCTGAGGCATTGTTTCAGTTTTTAGCGACGTTATGTAATGAATTAATGCAATTAGGCGTGTTCAATATGCTGTTATCCGATGGCGAATATTTGATCACGTATTGCACCACTAATCTTCATTGTATTACTCGTCGAGCACCGTTTGGGCAGGCTAAGTTAATTGATGACGATGTTACGATCGATTTTCAGCAGGAAACGACGCCGAACGACGTAGTGACTGTGATTGCGACTCAGCCGCTGACGAATAATGAGCAATGGCAGAAAATGGAACGCGGTGAACTGAAAGTTTTCCGCTTTGGTCAGCAATTATTTGCTATTACGACCGAAGAAAAAGAAGAGGGAGCTTAAGCTCCCTGTTCTTTATTTGTATTACTCTGTTTGCCCTGCACCATCGTCGTCACTGGCATAACCTGATACTGGAAGACATTCGCCATCCAGCCAAGCTTTACCTTCTTTCATGACTAAACGTTGCTGACAAAACCAGTTGATCACTAATGGATAGATCTGATGTTCCTGCACATGCACGCGTTGTGCTAACTCTTCAGCACTATCTTCGGCAAAGACAGGAACTTTGGCTTGCAGGATCACCGGGCCGCCATCGAGTTCTTCCGTCACGAAATGTACACTGGCGCCGTGTTCACTATCACCCGCATCAATTGCTTTTTGATGCGTATGCAAACCTTGGTATTTAGGCAGCAAAGACGGATGAATATTCAGCATGCGTCCGGCATAGTGATTCACAAAAGCAGGCGTTAAGATCCGCATAAAACCGGCCATAACAATCAGATCGGGCTGGTGACGATCAATTTCAGTCATCAACGCCGCATCATATTGTGCCCGATCAGCATAATCCTGATTCGAAATGACAGCGGTATGGATATCAGCAGCACTGGCGCGTTTCAATCCATAAGCATCTGCGCGGTTACTGATAACAGCAGCGACTCGGCCATGAATTTTGCCTGACTTGCAGGCGTCAATGACGGCCTGCAAGTTGCTTCCCGTTCCGGAAATCAGAACAACCAGATTCATTAGTTGATTTCTACCTGTTTTTCATCGGCAGCAGCTTGTTCGAT
>CAIZDF010000592.1 GCA_903931645.1 uncultured Tolumonas sp. | reverse complement strand
GGTATTGGAAGGGCTGGAAGATACCATTCAAAAGATGACTGAACTGAAATCAATAGGGATCAGTTTTTCTATTGATGATTTCGGGACTGGATATTCATCATTAGGTTATCTGACCCGGTTGCCGGTCAATGAACTTAAAATTGATCGAACCTTTATTAAAGGCATTCCGAATGATGTCAGTAATATGGCGATCGCGGAAGCGGTGTTAGCCATGGCGCGCCATCTCGGTTTTAATGTCACGGCTGAAGGCGTGGAAACCCGTCAACAGCTGCAATTCTTGAAGCAACAATCTTGTCATTTCTATCAAGGTTATCTGGCAAGTAAGCCATTACCTGCTGATGTGATGGCTATCTATGCGTCAGATCATCTTCGAAAAAAATAAGTCTGCCAGTAAGCAGTAAATTCGCTATCAGCACCCTGAGGCTGCGTTTATAATCCTTCGGTTACAGCCGGAGTTGTGCTGTTGTTAATACCCGGAATGGATTGTATTTTCATGAAAACGCGAATAGTTGTGCTGTTACTCGGTAGTTTGATGGCATTCAATGTCATGGCATCCTCTTCTTTAACTGCTGAACGCACCCGCTTTACGACCATATTGCAACAACTCAAAAACGGCAATTTCAGCTCACTGGCTTCTGCCAAAGAAGAGTTAGCTGATTATCCGCTATTACCTTATCTTGATTATTATGCGCTCTCCACTTCGCCGGATATCACTCGTTTGAATGAGGTGCAGCATTTTGTCGCTCAATATCCGCAAAGCTATCTCGCCAGTAGACTGACAGAAAGTTATGCCTATCTGTTGATGCAAAATAATTTGTGGAAAGAATATTTACAACTGCAGCCAAGCGAGCCGCAATCAATGACGTTACGTTGCGCCTGGTATATGGCGCAATATCAAACCGGGCAAACGGATAAAGCCGCTGAATTTGCGCGTAGTATCTGGTTTTATGGCCATTCTCGCCCTGCTACCTGTGACAGCTTATTTTCATTATGGAAACAAGCGGGTGGAATGACAGAAGAAGATATATGGCAACGTATGGTTCTTGCTTTTAAAGCAGACGAGCCTCGGTTGATGAATCATCTGCTGCAACAAATGACGAGCAGCAATAATATTTTTTATGCTAGCAAACTGATCTCCGTGTATGCACAGCCAGAAAAGGTTGAAACGTTATTACCCGTTGCCAGTGACAGTAAAACCCGACAAATTGCCGGTTTAGCGTTGCAGCACTGGGCAGATAACAGCACCGAAGCTGTGTTATCGCGTTATTTGGGTGTGAAAGCGCGTTATCAGCTCAGTGAAGCCGATTTGGTGGCGGTTAAAACCCAAATTGCCCGTGACATGATGTTAGAACGCATCAAAACATCCCGTTCTTGGCTAGATAACAGTCTGCTGCAATTACGGGACAATTCTTTGCTGGAACTGCGCGTTCGTTTAGCGCTAGCCGAAATGGACTGGCAGGCGATCAAAAAATGGATCAATTTGATGCCACGGGCCGGACGAGATGATATTCACTGGTCATATTGGTTAGCGCGGGCTGAACAGCAACTGGGTAATAAAGAACATGCTAAAGCTCTGTTTCAACAAGCCAGTTATGATCGCAGCTATTACGGTTTTATGGCGGCGATTCAATCCGGGATGCCTATCCATATTACGGAAGATAATCTGGAACCTGAGTATGACTGGCATGAGGCAACTCGGTTATGGCCGGCGTTACTGCGTATTGAAGAGCTGATCGCGTTAGATGAAACCGGTATGGCTCGCAATGAATGGTTGTTTTTACTCGATCAAGCACCCTATGAAAACAAACTACAGTTAGGGCTGGTAGCACAACAGCGTGGCTGGGCTCATCTGGGTATTCAAGCCAGTATCCGCGCCAAAGCAAAAAATGCGCTGTCTTTGCGTTTCCCAACGCCGAAACAGACGATGTTTTCTCGTTATGCCAAGGCCCGTGATGTTGATGCCAGTTTACTATATGCATTGGCGCGTCAGGAAAGTGCGATGTATGAACGTGCGCAGTCACAAGTGGGCGCATCTGGTCTGATGCAACTGATGCCGGCAACTGCGGCACTGACGGCGAAAAAATTAGGTGAAACACCGCCATCGCCTTCTTCGTTGACGAATGCCGATACCAACATCCGGTTGGGCAGTGCCTATATCAAAGGTTTGCTCGATCAATATGATGGCAATCGTGTATTGGCGGCTGCGGCCTATAATGCCGGGCCGGGACGGGTGCGTAAATGGCGTAATCAAAGTAATGGTCAACCGGTAGACTTATGGGTAGAAAATATTCCGTATAAAGAAACCCGTAATTATGTGCAGAACGTGATGGTCTTTAATGCCATATATCAGGAACGTCTGAACCAGCCGGTTGATTTTTTGAGCGACAGAGAGCGTCGTCTGCGTTATTAACTAGTCAGGAGCCAGCATGACTCGCGATATTTCCATTATTGGTCTTGGCTGGCTCGGGTGGCCACTGGCAAAACAATTGATTGCCAGTGGTTACAACGTACGGGGTTCAGTTACCTCACTTGCCAAGCAACAGCAATTATCAGCCGAGTTACCGGAGATTAATGTGCACTGTTGGCAAGCTGATGAACAAGCAGCATTGCCTGAAGCTTTGCTTGCTCCGGTAATGATCATCACCATCCCCCCCGGAAAACTCAGTCATTACTTCTTAGCGTTACAATCGTTGGTTTTACAAGCCAGACAACGCGGGGTAGAGCGACTCATTTATATCAGTTCGACTTCGGTTTATGGTGGTATGGGGCGTTGTGACGAAACCACACCATTGCAGCCAGAAACGGCACAAGCCGCCACACTCGTGCAGGTTGAACAATGCGTACAACAAGCAGGATTTGTTTTCTGGAACATATTACGACCATCCGGTCTCATTGGTCCCGGTCGTTATCCGGGGCGTTTTCTGAGTGGCAAAACACTGGATGCTGGTGGAAGAGTCGTTAATTTGGTACATCAGCGTGATGTTATAGGTGTTATCAAAGCCTTATTGGCACAATCACGCAGCGGCATATTTAATCTGGCGGCACCTGATCATCCAACCCGGGCAACCTTTTATCAGCAGGCCTGCCTACTAGCCGGATTACCACCACCGCTGTTTACTGATATGAACGATGACGGCAAAATGATCTGTGCGGATAAAGTGGAAACAGAACTGGGTTACCATTATCAAGTCCACGATCTTCTCTTATGGTTGCAACAAGTTGCTGCAGGTGTGCAATGAGATTGTCTTTTGTTGTTGCCATCATTACGGTATTTCTGAGCGGATGCTTAGAGATCCCATCGCAAGAAACCTTATCGACCAATGTGGGGCCACGGCTGGTTGACCGTTGTCCGCTCGTGGTTCCGGCTACGCGTCAGCAGGTCAATGGTTTTGCTTCAAGCTTTCGCTTAACCACTTGGAATTTGCATAAATTCCAGCGTGCAAATTGGCAAAAACAAGCCACGCTTTTAGCACAGCACAGCGACATCTTGTTGTTTCAGGAAGCGATGGAGCGACCTGCGTTAAGCCAGTTGTTACAACAAGCGCATTTTAACTGGCAGCAAGTGCAGGCATTTCGGTTGGAAGGCGAAGTAACCGGAGTGCTAAATGCCTCATCCGTACCGGCATTATATAACTGCTCATTACGTGAATTAGAGCCGGTGAGCCGCATTCCTAAATCTACATTAGTAACACTCTATCCACTGGCGGAGAGCAGCTACCCGTTACTGGCGATTAATGTGCATGGTATCAACTTTGAATTATCGATGGCGGCTTATCACCGACAGATGGAGCGAATATTCTTGCTTGCGAAAAGTTACCCGGGCCCGGTGGTCTTAGCAGGGGATTTTGCGACCTGGGGGGATAGACGTAGTGCGTATTTGTTAATGCTTGCCAGACAAAGTGGTTTTGATGAAGCGCTACCAAGTCCTGATTTACGTGTGTTGGTGATGTCGAAGCCGGTAGATCATATTTTTTACCGCAAATTACAGCTAAAAACAGTGGATAATCAAGCGACGAATACCTCTGATCATAACCCGCTATGGGCTGAATTTTCGGTGATCAAAAATCCAGTCAAATAAGCGGCTATCAATATCCTCTTACTCTATGTGGTTAAAAAATAACCATCGCCAAGGCGGGTTACACGGGCTATAATCCGCCGCCATTTTTCTCTGTGATGTAAATAGAATATGACCCAACCAGAAACCTTACTGTTTGATTATCCGAAATATTGGGCGGAATGCTTTGGGCCTGCGCCCTTTCTGCCAATGTCCCGCAGTGAGATGGATCAACTCGGTTGGGACAGCTGCGACATTATTGTGGTCTGTGGTGATGCCTATGTCGATCATCCGAGTTTCGGTATGGCGATTGTGGGTCGTTTTCTGGAAGCACAGGGATTCCGCGTTGGTCTGATCTGTCAGCCGGATTGGAACAATAAAAACGACTTCATGAAACTGGGCAAACCGAATCTGTTTTTCGGGGTTAGTGCTGGCAATATGGATTCGATGATCAACCGTTATACCGCCGATAAAAAATTACGTCATGACGATGCTTATACGCCAAATAATGAAGGTGGTAAGCGCCCGGATCGCGCCACCTTGGTTTATTCTCAGCGCTGTAAAGAAGCCTACAAAGATGTACCGGTCGTGTTAGGCGGCATTGAAGCCTCGCTGCGCCGTATTGGTCACTATGATTACTGGTCGGAAACTATTCGCCGTTCGGTGCTGGTAGACGCTAAAGCTGATCTGCTGGTATTCGGTAACGCGGAACGTCCGTTAACTGAAATCGCACATCGTTTTGCGCGCGGTGAAACCGTGGCTGATATGCAAGATATTCGTGGCACTGCGGTGATCAGAAAAGGGCCATTGCCGGAATGGAAGGGCGTCGATTCTTCGCGTCTGGATCAAATTGGTCACATTGATCCGATCCCTAATCCGTATATGGAAAATGCGCCTTGTGCGACCGACGCAGCCGCTGAGCCAGAACAACCGAAAACGGTCGTGGTGCAGCCACCCAAACCAAAGCCATGGGAAAAAACCTATGTGCTGCTGCCTTCGTATGAAAAAGTAAAAGCCGACCGTGTGTTGTACGCTCACACTTCACGTATTTTGCATCACGAAACAAATCCGGGTTGTGCGCGTGCGCTGTTGCAGCAACATGGCGATAAAACATTGTGGGTGAACCCGCCGGCATTACCGCTGAATACCGAAGAGATGGACTGGGTGTTTGCCTTACCATTCCAGCGTGTACCGCATCCAGCGTATAAAGGTGCGAAAATTCCTGCCTACGATATGATCAAAACCTCCGTGAACATCATGCGTGGCTGTTTTGGTGGCTGTTCATTCTGTTCGATTACCGAACATGAAGGCCGTCAGATCCAAAGCCGTTCCCATGAATCGATCCTGACTGAGATTGAAGAGATCCGCGATAAAGTGCCGGGTTTTACCGGTGTGATTTCCGATCTGGGTGGCCCAACTGCCAACATGTATAAGCTACGCTGTAAGAGTCCGCGCGCGGAAGAAACCTGCCGTCGCGCCTCGTGCGTGTTCCCAAGTATCTGTCCGCATATGGACACCGACCACACACCAACGATTGAGCTGTATCGTAAAGCGCGTGATCTGAAAGGTATTAAGAAGATCCTGATTGCGTCTGGTGTGCGTTACGATCTGGCGGTGCAAGATCCGCGTTATGTGCGTGAATTGGTGAAGCACCATGTCGGTGGTTATCTGAAAATTGCCCCAGAACATACCGAGGAAGGTCCATTATCGAAGATGATGAAGCCGGGTATGGGCAGCTATTACAAATTCAAAGAGTTGTTTGATAAATATTCTAAGGAAGCAGGAAAAGAGCAGTTCCTGATCCCTTATTTTATTGCCGCTCACCCCGGCACCACTGATGAAGACATGGTGAATCTGGCGTTGTGGTTAAAGCAAAATAACTTCCGTCTGGATCAGGTGCAAAACTTCTATCCATCGCCGCTGGCAAACGCCACGACCATGTATTACACCGAGCTGGATCCACTGCATAAGATCGATTACAAGTCGGACAAAATGTTTGTGGCGAAAGGCGAGATCCGTCGTCGTTTCCATAAAGCGGTGCTGCGTTATCACGACCCGGCTAACTGGCCGAAACTGCGTGAAGAGTTCATGGCGCGCGGTTGGGGTCATCTGATTGGTAAAGGGCCGGGGTGTTTGATCCCAGAAGAGAGCAAAACACCAAGCCGTCAGCGCAAAGTGGCCACCATGCAGAAAACCGGACAGATCGCACTGACTCGTCATTTACCGATGGAGCAACAACGTCGTTCACCGGAAGAAAGTAACAAACCGAAACCGGCTACGAGCGGTAAACGCCCTGCAAGTAATAAAAAACCGGTATTGGCGAAACCTGTTGCCGGAGCTGCAGCACAAGGTAAGCCCGCGCAAGGGAAACCGGCACAAGGTAAACCATCTGCGGGTGGAAAACCGGCAGCTCGCCGTCCAGTAGCTAGCCAACGCCAACAAGGTGGTGGGGCTTCACGCGCCCGTTAATGGGCGCTATGCTGGCAGGCGGGTATTCAGATAGGTCATTACAATGAGAACATGGATCAACCGCCTGCTGCTGTTAGTCAGTTTTGTTAGTGTGAGTGTTTGGGCTGCTACGGAAGATAGCGCGTTGACACTGGCTGATCTGATTGGTGGCAAACAGCAATTCAATCTGTTCAGTCATCAGGTGTTGAATAAGATGATCCGTCAGCAACCCGAGCTGGCGCGTTATCAACCTGTGGTCCAGAAATGGGGCAAGGAGAATCTGACTTGGGCGCGTATGCGTACTGAGTTAGCAATCGCCTACCATGCTCATTTTACGGAGCAGGAGATCCAACAGATGATCCTGTTTTTCCGCACGGCGGCTGGACAGAAATATCTGCGTTATTCTCCGTTACTGCAGGAGGAAACGGTGACTATCGGTCAACGTATTGCGCATGAACAGCAGCCGAAATTACTGGAAATGTTGCAGCAGGCCAGACAAAATTCTTCATCCAGCCACTGAGCAGAATTCCGGTGCCGAGCATTCGGATTCTGATACGGCAGAGAAATCAAAACGCTGATTATCAAGACACTAGAGATGTCCTGGGGTTCCTTTGGCGCGATGTTTGGCGGTGCTTAACGTGGTGCTCACCTGGCTGGCAGTCAGAGACAGGTCGGGTGTGTAAGGGAAGACACCAACCGATAAGTCAACCAGTGGGAATTTTCGCGGATTACCATCCCGATCTTTACTGTAAATACCGTT
>CAIZDF010000591.1 GCA_903931645.1 uncultured Tolumonas sp. | reverse complement strand
GTGGCAACGTGATCGATATTTACACCCAATAAAATTTTGCTCACTCTGATCTCCTTGCTATAAATGCAGAATAAAGCTCCCTGCTTTTCAGGGGACGATTGCCCAATAAAGCGGCAAAAGCCTGACGACTAAAGCGTCGGGCAGCCGCTAAAATTTGTGTATTAATAAAATCCCGCTCCGCCATGCCGATTATCTCTGTGCCAGAAAAAACGGCATGATCGCGCAGCGCAGTAGTAATAAAACCAGCCTCTGGTTCGTAACGATAGAAACAGGCCGGATCGATGGGCAAACCACTATCGGCGGCATAACAAAAATCGACGCCATAACCCAACTGCTGCAACAAGAGTAATTCAAATTGTCGTAATAAGGGAGAGACCGGTTGCAACGGATCAGCTAAAACTAGTAATGTCTGAAAATAACTACTATAGAGCCCCGGATATTCAGTATCCGGTTCCAAGAGATGATAAAGCAGTTCATTCAGATATAGGGCGCTAAATAAGCGCTCACCCTGCAGGGCAACCTGTGGGCTTCGCGCCTCTAGTTGCACCAGCGTTTTCAGATTACTTTTACCACTATAACGAATATGCAGTGGTAAAAAGGGCTGTAACAGCCCTTTTACAGCAGAGCGGGATGTTCGGGAACCTTTGGCCACCATGGACACTTTACCCATGGAAGCCACAAAAAGATCCACCAGCTGGCTGGTTTCACGATAAGGACGGGTATGCAATACAAAAGCCGGTAACATTTCCGGCTCAGTCATCACCATAACCTAAGCTACGCAGTGCACGTTCATCGTCAGCCCAACCGGATTTAACCTTAACCCAGAGTTCTAAGAAAACACGCTGGCCGAATAAACGCTCCATATCCAGACGCGCTTCCGTGCCGATAACTTTCAGCTTTTCGCCTTTGTTACCAATCACCATTTTCTTCTGGCCTTCACGTTCCACCAGAATCAACGCATTAATATGGAACAGCCCATCGTCTTCTACTTTAAAGCGTTCGATTTCTACGGTAACTGAATACGGTAATTCTTCACCGGTAAACCGCATCAATTTCTCGCGGATGATCTCTGACGCCATAAAACGTGAACTGCGGTCGGTAATATAATCGTCAGGGAAATAGTGCTGCCCTTCCGGTAACAGACGTTTCGCCATATCACGGATTTTATCGACATTAGTGCCTTTTTCCGCAGAAATCGGCAGGATCTCCGCAAAATTACCTTTCTGCGCCAACATTTGCAGATGTGGTAACAAGATCTCTTTATCTTTGATGACATCGACTTTATTGACCGCTAACACGACTGGGCACTCCATATAACGCAGTTTATTCAGCACCATGTCATCATCAGCAGTCCATTGTGTGCCATCAACAACAAACACCACCATTTCCACATCACCCAGCGAACTGGTCGCCGCGCGGTTCATCAAACGGTTAATCGCACGCTTTTCTTCAATATGCAAACCAGGGGTATCAACAAAGATGGTTTGATAAGCACCCTGAGTATCAATACCCAAAATACGATGACGCGTTGTTTGCGGTTTGCGTGAGGTAATACTGACTTTCTGGCCCAGCAATTTATTCAGCAGGGTTGATTTCCCCACATTCGGGCGGCCAACAATAGCCACAAAACCACAGTAGGTTTTATCTTCGTTCATTTCGGTCATATTAATTGCTCCAGTGCTTTTTCAGCAGCGGCCTGCTCGGCCTTTCTGCGACTGGAACCGACTCCAATAAACGCAGCAGAAATATCTTCAATTACACATTCAACGGTAAATTGTTGGTTGTGCGCTTCCCCTTTCACGTCGGTTACCGCATAGGTTGGTAACGAACGACGACGGCCTTGCAAATGTTCCTGCAAACGCGTTTTTGGATCTTTTTGTTCAACACCAGGGCGAATAGCATCTAAGCGATCGTTATACCAAGTTAATAACAACGATCTTATCGCATCGAGATTACTGTCAATATAGATGGCACCAATTAACGCTTCGACTGTGTCCGCTAAAATCGATTCACGACGATAGCCGCCACTTTTCAGCTCACCAGGCCCCAGGATCAAATAATCACCGAGTGCAAACTCACGGGCTAATTCTGCCAACGTGCGCTCACGAACTAAAGTTGCGCGCATACGGCTCATATCCCCTTCGCTGACATTGGGGAAACGATGGTAAAGCACCTCGGCGATAACCAGACTTAATATGGAGTCACCCAAAAACTCTAACCGCTCGTTATGACGGGAACCGGCACTACGATGCGTGATAGAGCGAACTAACAGATCTTTATTTTGAAACGAATAGCCTAGTTTTTGTTCTAAGCGGGGTAACTTATCATTCACTGAATACTGCCTATACGATTAAAACGAACACCGGTCGGTATCCAACTAGGTACAGAACTACCCGCCGGGCGATCGAATTCAAAACTCATCCAGATAGCAACCGCTTTCCCAACCAGATTACGTTCTG
>CAIZDF010000590.1 GCA_903931645.1 uncultured Tolumonas sp. | reverse complement strand
TTTGACCAATCGGCCATACAACTGCCAACGCGTTGTTTTTGGGATCGGGTTATTGCATATTTTGACTAACCGAGCGATGAGTTCAGTCATGTGATGGTTCATCCAATTGGGATGAGATCTTTGCCAAATTGTTCGCCAACTGTTTACTTATTGAGGCTTCAATGACGCTTGTGGTGCTTTCAATGCGGCAATCACCGACGGCTAATTTGTTATCATCCAGAATCGGCCATTCTGGTTGCATATGAAAACCAATACTTAATAGCCGTTTTTTATCGCTTGGGTTTAAGTATATTTTTACACCTTGCACTGGGTCGGGCAGTGCTTTGTAACTATCTTCCAGTAAAATTTTTATCTGTAACGGGTTTAGTGCCAATTCAGCTGGCAGAATATGTTCGGTTACCTGGCGAATTAACTGTAGTAATTGCTCTTTTTGTTCCCGCACTTGGTGCTTATACATATTATTTAATTGTGTCGTCATGGCGGACAGTGTTGGTAGTACCTGTTCATATTGCTGACGGCCAAGTTTCTCACCCTGCAGCCTTCCTTGTAGCAACCCCTGTTCTAAGCCGTCTTGCTTGCCTTCACGTAAACCGTCTTCGCGGCCCTGAGCTAGCCCCTCGTTGTAACCTTGTTGCCGTCCTGATTCATAACCGGCATCGAGCTGTTGCTGGGCACTAGCATAGTCGGCGATGGTCTGATTATTATTGTGTAATGGCGGAAAGTGGTAGCTCCGAACTCCCGGTGTAATGGTGGATTTTTCGCTCATAAGCTACGATACCACCGGTTCTTCATAGAGCTGATATTCCATGTCATCCTGTTCCATCATGCTACGCACCGTCTGCATGATTTCAGCACGCGCCTGCTCGACTTTATTGATTGATGCTGAGCCTGGTGCCATTAGCATTGTCTCTAATGCTTGTGCCATACGTTTTGGCAATGCTGCCAAAATTTTCTTCTTAAAGTTGGTATCGACCCCTTTAAGCGCAATCGCCAGCGTTTCCTGAGGCACTTCCTGCAATACTTGCTGTAATACCTCGCCGGTCTGACGCTGTAATGTATAGAAATCGAACATATTCTTTTCGATCTCGGCGATCAGTTCGGGATCTTGTGCTTTCAAGCGTGCCATCATTTGATTGCGATCGCCTTTATAGCGGTTGATCATCTCGGCCACTTGCTTGATTCCATCGACGCGAGCACCGATCTGACTCGCAAAGAAATTCAGACAGCGATCAGCCGCATGCCGCACCTCGTCGATAACCCGTTCGCTAACCTCTTTCAGGTTTGCGATGCGGTAGAGCAGATCTTCATGCTGTTCGGGTGGAAAGAAAGAGAGTACTTCGCTGGAAGTCGATGATGGTAAAAAAGCCAACATCACTGCCTGCAATTGGATGTGTTCGGTTTTAAAGAAACGAGCCAACGTTTCACTGGGGATCCATTGCAGCATCTGCAATTCTTCGCGGATGGAGTCGCCATACAGGTTATCGAGGAAATCGCGCGAGAACTTATTACCAAGTGCCAGATCGAGTGTGCGCTCCAAATAAAGACGAGATGCACCACTGATACCGCTCTGCTTTTTATACTGGACAAAAAACTGCTGCAGGATCCATTTTGCTTCCGTGGTTGAAATATTTTGCAACCGCGCCATAGCTTGACCGAGTGCCTGTACCTCATCGCGATTCAGGCGTTTAAAAATCTGTGCTGCGGCCTCTTCGCCCATGCTTAGCATCAGAATAGCGGCTTTCTCAATATCCTCGATCCGCAGATCGACGGCTTCCTGATTCAGTTCAATGTCGTTCATTGCCATTGATCCATAATTTAATAACCTCTGTTACACGTACCGCTTCTTTATCTACCAGCAGCTGCAGATGTTTGAGTTGAGCATCGAAATCGCTGCCAATGGTGGGTAATTCATCCAAATCGATAGCTATCTCTTCCGAGCCAGCTATTTGCCCACTTTGCTGTGTTGCCACATCGTTCAGTAAGGAATTTATGTCGTCATCTGTTGCTGTAAACGGACGAGCAGAAGCGGTATTTCGATTTGTAATCGTGGCTGGCGCAGTGTGTTCATTAGCCTCATCGGTGTCAGTTTTTTGCAATGAAACCAAGTGTCTAACAAGTGGCCGGATGCCAAAAAAGATCAGCGCTAACCCGAGCAATGCACCGATACCATAACGAAGTAACTCTTGATAATGTTCTGTTTGCCACCATGGCATATCTTCAGATGGTAATGTGGTGACGATGGTGGGTGAAAAATCGAACGATGCCAGACTGAACTGATCCTGGCGTGTGCTTTCAAATCCAGCCGCTTTTTTTACCAGATCTTCAATTTCACTCAGTTGGTCTTTCGACCAGCCCTGTTTAGGGGCCGCTTTCTGATTCAGCAATACCGAAATACTGAGCTGACGGATCCGTCCTAATGGGTATTCGGTATGTGTAACCGTTCGGCTGGAATCGTACTGGCGGTTAAATTCGCTCCGTTCCGTCGCCGGTTCCGCTGTGTTTTTGTCATTGTTGCTTGCGGTGCTGTTTGGTGTGGTGGCGCCAGTTTTTTTGTTGGTGGTAGTTGGCTCCGGTGGCCGGTTGGATAAGGAACCGGGAACGCCAGATGTGGTTTTGTTGCTGTGAGAATCCTCTTTGCCACTTTCACTGCGCAATACTTTGTCAGGATCAATATCCTCACGCGTTTCCTGCACTTTACTGAAATCGACATCGGCTGCGACTTGAATGCGGAAATTATCGTTTCCTAATAATGGATAAAGCATGTCACTGCTGCGCTGCCGAATATAATCTTCCAGACGGCGGACATAATCCATCTGCTGCACACTCAGCTGCGCCAGTGAAGCTTCTCCGCTGGCTTGATGACTGAGTAAATGACCGCTTTGATCGACGACAGTGACCGACTCCGGTTTCATGCCAGTAATACTGCCTGCAACCAGATTGAGGATCGCCGCGATCTGCTCTTGATCGAGCGAATGCCCCGGTTTCAGATCCAGCATCACCGACGCGGAGGGTTTTTCCTCATTCCTGCCGACAAACAACGTTCGTTGTGGAATAGCTAAATGAACGCGAGCACTGCGAATCGCATCCAGTGAAATAATCGTACGGGCGAGTTCCCCTTCCTGTGCGTTGCGATAACGCATATTTTCCATAAATTCGCTGGTGCCTAAGCCCAGTTTATTGTCCAGACTCTCCATTCCTGCTGGCATTGCAGCTCTGACGCCACGCGCAGCGAGTGCAATACGCACTTGTGCCAGCTGATCTTCTGGGATCAAAATTTGACCTGAGGTTTTTTCCAATCGAAAGGGGACTTTTTCTTTTTCCAGCAGCTCCATAATATTGGCCGCGTCATACATCTCCTGCTTACCATACAAAGGGACGTAATTAGGGCTGGTGGTCCAAAGAATGATCACGATCATGCTGGCTACGACAGCGGCCAGTAGTGCGATCATCAGCACGAAACGGCTGTCACGCGTTTTATTCCGCAGATGACTCAGTTGTGCCGAGACATTCTTTTTCAAGGTCTCGGTTAGTTCTGCGGAGGTCGTTTTTATTGCTTCGCTCATCCTTTATTCCTACAGCGACATCGTCATGATGTCATCAAAACCGGTGAGCAGCTTGTTGCGAACTTGTACCAGTGCGGAAAAGCTGAGGTTTGCTTTCTGTGACGTCAACATGGTGCCAACCAGATCATCACTCAGGCCGGTTTCCACTGCGCTCATTTGTGTAGTTGCATCATTTTGTTGCTGGTTGACTCTGTTTAACGCGGTAGCCAATGTATCGGCAAAACCAGCCGAACCCGCACTGGTAGCTGGATTGGCGGCTATCGTATTGTCATCGGCTACGGAAGCCAGTTCGGATAGATCCTGTAACATTTGCCGTTGGATGGCAGAGGTTTCGATTGTCATAAAAAGTCTCTTTAAGAAGTTGCCAGGCAATCAATATCAATGCCGTTTTGACGCATAGCTGCCAGTTTGTAACGCAGAGCGCGGGTAGTCATACCCAAAGCAGCCGCAGTCCGCGTCCGGTGGCCATTACAGCGATGCAACATATCCAATACGAATTGAAATTCTGCTTGCTGACGTGAATTGGCTAATGAAGATACCGGTGCCGGTGTTGTCGGCAGTGTTAAAGATACAGGCGCGGATTCGGTGTAAGGCGGGAGTAACGCCTGTGTCAGATCGTCTTTGAGCTGCAGATCGTGGACTTGCAGAATCTGGCTTTTAGCGAGGATCAATGCACGTTGCATGACATTTTCCAGCTCACGAATATTCCCCGGCCAGCGGTATTGCAGCAGCATGCGTTGCGCTTCGCGGCCAAGTTCATAATCGCAATCAGGGGCGTATTTTTTTAGAAAATGTTTAGCCAGCGGGATAATGTCCTCTTTGCGCTCGCGCAGGGCCGGCCAGCTCATGGGTAACACATCCAATCGATAAAAGAGATCTTGGCGAAACGCACCCTCAGCAACTTGTTGTCGTAGGTCTTGGTTGGTTGCCGCAATAACTCGGATATCCAGGCGAATTTTTTCATTGCTGCCAAGTCGTTCGACTTCTCGTTCTTGCAGAACGCGTAATAGTTTTGCTTGCAGATTGAGCGGTATTTCTCCTATTTCATCCAGTAATAATGTGCCACCGTTTGCTTGTTCAAATTTACCGGGTTGTGATTTGCTGGCTCCGGTGTAAGCACCTTTATTGACGCCAAAAAGCATCGCTTCCAGAATGGTTTCAGGAATCGCCGCACAATTGACCGCAATAAAAGGTGCTTGGGCGCGCGGTGATTTTTCGTGGATAAACTGCGCTAAGCGTTCTTTACCCGTACCCGATTCACCGGTGATCAATACGGTGGCATTGGTATAGGCAACCCGGCGAGCGAGTTGCAAGACTTTATGCGACACTGCGGAATGCGCGATTAGATTTTGCTGTGGTTGTTGCAGCAGAAGACAATCTGCAATCACACGGGAAAATTGCGAATCAGTGAACGGTTTTTGTAAATAATCTATCGCACCGGCCTGCAGTGCTTCACTGGCCAAACGGCTTTGTTGAGCATTAACCATGACCACGATGGGTGTCAGTGGATGTTTCTGATGATAGTGACGAATAAATTGGATGGCTTCATCAGCGGCACATTCAACATCAAAGACTACCAGTTTCGGTGTCGCTGGCGCGGCCATCAACTGCTGTACTTCATGAAAAAGACTGACGGATATCTCATGTCGAATTTCTAATGCAGAAATATCCTTAATATGACGTTCATCCTTGGTTAAAAGATAAAGCGAATTCTTATTCACACTGACAATCCCTTTTGCTGAATTAGTTTAAATAAGATCCGTGCCCGCATAATTAAATGCAGGTTGTTTAAATGATTATTATGTTTATATTTTATATCATTCTAGCAATGAAAAATTACACTTCATAATTACTTGAGGTTAATTAATGTAAAATTAGCCAAGGGTTCCGATAATTTCTATCTGTAAACTATCAGGAATCTCATTATAAGAGAGTACTTTCAAGCCTTTTGCAAAACCACGGGCATAACGAGACATTATTGGGCGTAATTGTGGGTTAACTATCAGCACAGGAGGTTGATTTTCATTTTGCATTTTCTCTTTAATAACAGGCATTTTGTGCTGAATTTGCGTTAAAAGTTGAGGTTCGATTGGAAAACTGTCTAAAGCTACTTTTCCTTGCTGTTGAGCTTGTTGTAGTGCCTGCATGAGCGTTTTTTCTAGCTTTTCCTCCAGCGTAAAAATGTTTAATTTATGTTTATCTCCGACTAGTTGCTTTAATATTCCTCGTTTTAGTGCACAGCGAATATCAGAG
>CAIZDF010000589.1 GCA_903931645.1 uncultured Tolumonas sp. | reverse complement strand
CTCGAAAAATGGATATGCGCTGAGAAAAAGAAATGCCGATCACCTTAAGTGAACGGCATTACGTGAATGCGGGCTTTTTTATTGCCGTTTTAAATGGGTAGCTTAATTTCTAACAGCCACATTGCCGCTCTGTATAACCCCAAATACCTCATTCCTAAAAGGAAAATAATTGATTATTTTACTTTGCCTGCATAAAAATTAAGTCACTATTGTCATTATGTAGTTAATACTATAAATATATTTGTGAAATATCACTCTGCGATAGTGAGAACAGTATCTAATGAGTCAGACGACACCTGTTTCAGTCGATCAGCTTAGAATCGGTCATTATGTTGTTCTGCCTTTCGGTTGGAAAAACCATCCATTTCTGTTTAGTTCGTTTCGTATTAAAGATGAAGAACAGCTGCAAATATTGCGCGACCTGGGTGTTAGAGCAATTCCTGTCGATTTAGCCAAAAGCGTTATTATTGAAGAAGAGCCTGCGCCGCCAGAACCTGAAGAACCGGTTGCTGAACCAGAAATAGCTATTCCTGACCCGCATAAAGCGCAACAACAAGCCGCCCGACGCTCAATCCGACAAGCGGAACGTAGTTATACTAATGCCCTGTCGCCCTTGCGTGAGTCACTGACGCGATTAAATCTGAAACCGGACGAAGGATTAGCGACAGTCGCAGAACTGGTTCGTAGTGCAGCAACCAGTCTGGCAGAACAAGAAGGATCGGTAGGTTTCCATTTAGTACGCTCTATTCGTAATGGTGACCCGCACTTATTGCATAGCCTTAATGTAGCATTTATTGCCATGCTCATCGCCAGAGAAGCCGGTTGGGATCCACTAGCGATTAAAGATGCCGGTTTAGCTGGGCTGGTTCACGATATTGGTGAATTACGTATTCCCACTCAGGTCACACGTAAGCGTACCGAACTGACAAAAGCAGAAGTTAATTTTCTTAAACTGCATGTGCAATATGGGTTCGAGCAACTGACGCAGTTAAAAGCGTATACGCCAGAAGTCCGTCAAGCCACACTACAACATCATGAATGTATCGATGGCTCAGGTTATCCTTCAGGTTTAAAAGATGGTGAAATTGCGCCATTAAGCCGACTGATCGCTGTCGTGGATTATTACGAAGAGCAATTACATCCACGTAATGGATTAGGCACTGCGCACCCGAACCAAGTGATCGCCAGTTTATATAAAAAAGCCAATAAGCAATTTGATAGCCAATTTACTCAGTTGTTAATCAAAGTATTAGGCGTATATCCACCAGGCAGCGTTGTCACTTTAAGTGATGGTACATTGGCATTAGTCATGTCGAGTGAACCATCATCGCCGTTAAAACCGATGGTATTGCCTTATGAAAAAGGTCGGGTGCAGGAAGGCGTTGATCTGATTACCTTGCAGCATGATGAACGCACTATCAGCGGTATCGTTTCACATGAAGAGCTAACACCACAACAGCAAGAATTCTTCGGCATCACCAAACATGCCTGTTATTATTTTTCACTGCCACATGAATAAAAATAACAAAACCCCGCTTTAAGCGGGGTTTTGTTTTCTCAGACTTACGACAGAGTATGTTCTGTACGTGCAATAATATCATCCTGAGTATCCGGCGATAAAGCAGAGAAAAACGCCGAATAACCCGCAACCCGAACCACCAGATCCCGATATTGATCAGGATGTTCTTTAGCCGCTAACAGGGTTTCGCGGGAAACAATGTTGTACTGCACATGCCAGCCTTTGTGTACCTCAAAGAAGGTTCGCAATAACACCATTAGTTTCTGGCGATCACGCGGTTGTTCCAAACTCGTTGGGTTGAGTTTTTGATTCAGCAGCACGCCCCCCAAAATGGCAGCTGTTGGTAATTTACCCAGTGAGTTAAAGACGGCTGTCGGCCCATGACTGTCGGTGCCGGATGATGGGCTGGCCCCTTCTGCCAATGGCGCATGGGCTTTGCGACCATCTGGGGTTGCCATCGTCCCAGCACCGAACGGAACATTCGCAGAAATAGACGATGTACCTGCGTAATAGCCTCCACCAATCGGGCCACGACCATAACGGGTATTGTGAAATTGGCTGATTTCATCAATAAATGTCTGATAGGCTCGTACCAGCAACTCATCAACCGAGTCATCATCATTACCGTATTTCGCGATCCGATTAGCCAGCATCAAACGTAATGCTTCACCGTCTTCGCCAGCAAAGTCATTCCCCAATGCAGCCGCTAATTCCTGTTGCGACAATTTACCGCTGAACACCTGATCACGCACTGCTGCTAAACTATTGCCCAAATTAGCAATACCAACCTGCAAACCGGATACCCAGTCGTATTTCGCCCCACCCTGCTTCGCCGTTTTACCACGTTCAATACAATCATCGACCAATGCTGAACAAAGAATATCGTGCGCGTTTTCTTCCAAAACCGTATCAACAACACAGTCAATCTCAACGGTCTTACGCGTGTAATAACGGATCTGACGATCCCAAGCCGCTAATACTTCATCAAAATTATGGAAGTTGCCTAAACTGAGCCCTTGCGATTGTGGCAGGAAGGTTTTCCCCGTTGTCGCGTCTTTGCCTTGCTCTAATGCCGCCAGCATGACGCGGGCAAAATTAACAAAACTCATTCCAGTACAACGATAACCCCATTTTCCCGGTACCGCCGTTTCAATACAGCCGATAGCGGAATAGTTATAAGCATCTTCCACTTCCACATCGAGCTTAATAAATTCAGGAATAACGATTTCATCATTATTAAAAGCCGGCATGCCAAAACCACAGCGGATCACCGCCATACAAGCTTCGAGAAAATCATCACTCATCCCCGCATGATAACGCACGCTTAAATTGGGCTGTGTGGAGCGCAAGCGACCGCATGATTCCAGAATGGTATATGATAATGGGTTTACAGCATCGACCGCCGCCCCCTGATACCAACGCTGACCACCAATCGTGACATTCTGATACAGCGGGCTGCCTGCTGACGCTTTGGAATGCGTACCAGAGCGGATTTTATTCACCTCCAGCAACTTCAACCAACAGCAATGCAACAACTCAATCGCTTGTTCACGCGGTAAGGTTTGTTCTAATTCCACATCACGGCGATACCAAGGGTAGAGATATTGATCCATGCGGCCAAATGATACTGAATGGCCGTTAGACTCGATCTGCAATACCAATTGAATGAAATAACACAACTGCAAGGCTTGCCAGAAGGTACGCGGCGGCTGTTGGGCGATCAAATCGCAGTTCTCAGCAATCGCTAACAATTCATCTCGGCGCTCAATCCGGTTTTCCTGACTGGCCATCTGACGCGCCAATGCGGCATAACGTTGAATATGTTCTGACAACGCCAGTAAGGTAATATCCACCGATTTCAGAAACTGCTCTCGATGCAGATCATTCCAGTCAGCTAAATCAAGCCGTTGCCGCCGCTCTGCTACTTTTGCCTGTAAGCCATGAATACCCAGCTCCAGCAATTGTGGATAATCTACCGCCAGATGGGCATCACCCGAAGTCATATTGCCTTCGGCTTTGATAATGCCACTAGCCAGAATGGCTTTCTGCTCTTCGGTAAACAGCCCATAACAACGATCTTGTACCGTTTGCCCACGCCAGAACGGTGCTAATTGATGGATAGTGGCTTTATCTTCAGCCGTCACACTAAACCCCGCACCAGGGCGATCGCCCAATTCATCGATCTCTTTTTCTACCCAGCCAACGGTATATTCAGGAAAAATCGGTGCCGCGCGTAAACGAGAGGCCTGATTACCAATAATCAATTCGTCATTGTCGATCCAAATCGTGCGTTGTTGCAGATGATGCGCCAGTGCCAGCGCCCGACGCACGACGATCGGCTTATCTATATTCGCCTGATAACTTTCGGTGTAATGACGAGCACGCTCAGTACAAACCGGCGGTTTGACGATCTCAACTAACCGCCGTTTATGATCACGAATACGCGCAGATAACGTGGTCAGGTCAAGTTCAGTCATAATTACCCCCTCAGTATGGCAGTCAGACCACAGGCTTTGGCTTGCTGCTCGGCAAAGTCCAGTAACTCGGGTCGATCAAGTGGTTTCCGGGCACATTCATAATCCAGCCCGAGTAAATGGTATTTGTGCATACCGTAAGTGTGGTACGGCAGGAAATGAATTTCGCCACTACCACCAAATTGTTGATAGTGCTTCGCCGCTTGCTGAATGATGGCGTTCAGCGTTATTGCGTCATCGTTGAAATCAGTAATGATGGGAACACGAAACAGAATATTGGCGCCGCTTTTGCCTAGTTTTTCAATATTGTGTTGGATTAAAGGTAGCTGACCATCCGTCCATTGCAGGAACTTATCCGCATCGGTGTGTTTCAGATCAACCAGCCACAAATCAACGAATTCCAGTGATGGTTCTATGTAATGCCAGGGCACATGCAGGCAGCTCTCGACAGCCGTATGAATATCTTCCTGACGAGCCATTTTCAGCAGCTGTAGGGCTAATTTCGGTTGCATAAACGGTTCACCACCGGACAACGTCAGGCCACCGCCACTGCGCTGATAAAACGCGTTATCACGGCGCACTTGTGCCATGATTTGCTCGGAATCCATCTCATCACCACAAAGAGAAATGGCACCACTCGGGCAAGCATCTGCGGCCAGTCGCATCTCATTTTCTGTGAGTCCGTGTCGCAAAATAGCGACTGCTGAAGTGCTATCCTCGCGCTTAAAACAGGAACTATGCTGCGTGCAACGCTGACACCCCTGAGTACACAGTCGTTCGTCATATAACAGCTCTAAACTGCGCGACCGACTTTCCGGATTTTGGCACCAGCGGCAACTGAGTGAGCACCCTTTCATGAACACAACCGTTCTGATCCCAGGGCCATCATGGGTGGCATAACGTTGCAGATTGCAGATCATAATTTATCCTGTCGCTCAACTTCGAATTTCATTTCAAAGCTTTCATTCGAAGTTTATTTTGATTTCAATCAAGCTTTATCGCGATTCATATTTATATAGTGAGATCTGAAAAGTAGATCACAGGAGAAGATGATGGAGTTTTATCTTGATAGTGCCGACCTGAATGCCATTGAACGATTAGCGCGCTTTATGCCCATTCAAGGTGTCACCACTAACCCCAGTATTGTGGCTAAAGGACGTCAACCGTTAGCCACCGTACTGCCAGCATTACGTAACATTATTGGCGCAGAAAATGTGCTGTTTGCGCAGGTTCTGGCCGATAACGCAGAAGAGATGGTGAAAGAAGCTGAACAGTTGCAAACGCTGGATTCACGGCTGGTGGTCAAGATCCCTGTAACTCCAGAGGGGCTGTTGGCTATCAAACTCCTGAAACAGCGCAATATCCCCACACTGGGCACTGCGGTTTATTCCCCGATGCAGGGATTGCTGGCCGCATTAGCTGGTGCCAGTTATGTCGCTCCTTACGTGAACCGGATTGATGCCCAAGGTGGCAGTGGTATTAAGTGTGTGCAAGAACTACAACAACTGCTCACGTTGCATGCCCCGCACTGTCAGGTTTTAGCCGCCAGCTTTAAAACGCCACGCCAAGTATTGGATTGTTTACTGGCAGG
>CAIZDF010000588.1 GCA_903931645.1 uncultured Tolumonas sp. | reverse complement strand
GACTTGGCTGTGCCCTGCAATTAACCTCCGTTCGATTCTTGGGGACTTTTCTTTCCGATCTCCTGCTGGTACCTGCCAACGTGCAAGCATTTGTCGCTCGACAATTGTCGATTAATGACGTTTCAGCGTTGGCAAACTATTCTCAACGTGAACCAACTAAACGAGAACATGCAGCAATAATTAGAGAAAAATACGGGTACCATGAATTCAACGATCGCCCTTGGCCATTCCGCTTGAGTCGTTTAATTTACTCACGCGCTTGGATCAGTAATGAAAGGCCGAGTTTAATGTTCGATTTTGCCATTTCCTGGCTGATTCAACATAAAGTGCTGCTACCTGGTGCCACAACTCTTTCAAGGTTGATTTCTGAAATTCGTGAGAGAGCCGCCAATCGCTTATGGTTTCGGTTATCTTCGTTGCCATCTGACAAACAGAAAACAGAGTTGGAGACACTCCTCCATGTGCCGGATGGTGAGCGAACATCTAATTTTGATCGATATCGACGGGGGCCTGTGACCATCAGCAGCCCAGCTTTTAATGAAGCAGTAGAGCGTTATAAGGATTTATTGGCCTTCGGCATGCAAGAGCTTGATTTTTCCCACATACCTCCAATACGCCTGAAGGTCCTTGCTCGTCATGCAGGAATGATCTCCATGCATAAAATTGCCAGGATGACTGATGAAAAAAGGATCGCAATACTGGTCGCTTTTGTGAAGGCTTATGAAACCATCGCTCTTGATGAAGCGCTCGATGTTATAGATCTGCTCATTACCAGCATTGCCGGTGAAGCCAAGAAGATTTTTCAGAAAAAGCGCTTACGCACCCTTAAAGACCTGGATAAATCAGCGCTGACATTGGCGGAAGTATGTGCATTGATTTTAAACGATGACGCACATGGTGATCGATTAAGAGAAGCCATATTTACACTGATTTCCAAGGAAAAACTCGTTGAATCGATTGCAACCGTGAATAATCTGGCCCGCCCATCAGACGACAAGTTTCATGAAGAGATGGTGGAACAATATGGCCGCGTTCGACGGTTTTTACCAAATCTACTTAGCAGTATTGTTTTTAAAGCCGCTCCGGCTGGCAAGATCACTCTGGGAGCATTCCAATATCTGGCTGCTCTTAGTGTCTCGAAGCAAAAGCTATTGGAAGAACCGCCGCTTGACATTATCACAAGCGCCTGGAAACGATTGGTCTTTGATAAAGAGGGACGTGTTACAAGGCAGGGGTACACGCTGTGTTTCCTTGATAAACTGCAAGATGCACTTCGAAGACGGGATATATATGTTGAAAATAGTGACCGTTGGTGTGATCCCAGGAAGAAACTTTTGCAAGGCGCAGAATGGCAGGCTAATCGGATACAGGTCTGCCGAGCCCTTGGCCACCTGATTAATCCAAAAGAAGCGATTACTAATTTGGCAGGTCAACTGGATATAACTTACAAGCGGGTTGCCGCAAATTTTGGCAATAAGGATTCGGTTAAACTCGACATTTCTGGCAAACATCCTTCTTTGACTATTGCAAATTTGGATAAATTGGAAGAACCTCCCAGCCTGACTCGACTAAGCAGAAAGGTTAACGAGTTATTGCCAAAAGTGGACCTTACTGAATTGTTATTGGAAATCCACGCTCACACTGGATTTGCCGATGAATTTACCCACGTGAGCGAATCCAATGCTCGTGCTGATGATCTTTCGATCAGTATTTGTGCGGTGCTGCTGGCCGAGGCCTGCAACATCGGGTTAGAGCCTCTGGCAAAACGCAATGTGCCGGCATTGACCCGTTATCGTTTGAACTGGGTCAAGCAAAATTATCTTCGTGCGGAAACGCTTGTTCGGGCTAATGCCAGGCTGGTTGACCACCAGTCAACTCTTCCTTTAGCGAATAAATGGGGTGGCGGCGAGGTTGCTTCTGCTGATGGGTTGCGTTTTGTTACGCCGATTCGTACAATTAACTCAGGACCAAATCGGAAATATTTTGGTTCTAAAAGAGGAATTACTTGGTACAACTTCGTTTCGGATCAATACTCTGGTTTTCATGGCATCGTCGTACCTGGAACGTTAAGAGATTCGATCTTTGTTTTGGAAGGCTTACTGGAACAGCAAACAGGTTTAAACCCCACTGAAATTATGACGGATACTGCTGGCACCAGCGATATGGTGTTTGGATTGTTCTGGCTATTGGGGTACCAGTTTTCTCCACGCCTGGCAGATGCCGGAGAAGCAGTTTTCTGGCGATTGGATAAAAGCGTAGATTACGGGGTACTCAACAATTTGGCACGTGGTTACGCAAATCCACAGCGAATTGAGCAGCACTGGGACGACATGATGAGAATCGCCGGATCGTTGAAAATGGGCACCGTTCAAGCATCGGAGCTTATCCGTTCATTGCTTAAAAGCGAAAGACCATCAAGCCTGGCAAAAGCTATCATCGAAGTGGGCCGCATCAACAAGACACTATATTTACTCAACTACATCGATGATGAGGATTACAGACGCCGAATATTAACCCAACTAAATCGCGGGGAAGGAAGACACAGTGTGGCTCGTGCAATTTGTTATGGTCGATATGGTGAAATCCGTAAGCGGTACCGTGAAGGGCAAGAGGATCAACTTGGGGCTTTAGGATTAGTTAGGGACTTGGAATATTCTAAAATACCGTTTATAATGTTTTCATATTGCAAAAAAGGAGGAATT
>CAIZDF010000587.1 GCA_903931645.1 uncultured Tolumonas sp. | reverse complement strand
TTTAAGTTAATATTGTTTTTATTGGTGATATTTGGCGTTAATAATACATAACGGCTTTGTTTTTTGATCTTGTTCAATATTTTTACATGGTATTTTAAATTAAAAAACGGAGTTGTGTCATCTATGTGACAATTGATTCAAATTGGATCGTTTGTTTTATTATGGGTCACCATGATGAAGCGAAATAGTGAAATAATTCTGTTGATAGAATTATTGTTTGTGGTTTCAAAAGAGTATTTTTGGCGAAAATTAGAACAATTTAATGATAATGAAAATCAATTGTTTAGCTTGTGATCGATATCAAAAATGTTGCTGAATTGTTAACTGAGTTAAAAAGTGGTCAAGTTTTTGCTCCAGATCAATTTGCAAAACCATTAACCGTATTGGGAGTTTGTTACTTACTGAGATTTTACGGCGTTGATGCATCCATGATGGATGACATAACTTGAAAAGGAGTGTTTCATGCGTATCAGTATCTTTGGTATGGGTTATGTTGGCGCAGTTTGTACTGCCTGCCTTGCACAGCGTGGCCACCAGATCATCGGGGTCGATGTTTCCAAACATAAAGTTGAACTGATCAATGCCGGTCGCTCCCCGATTGTGGAGCCGGGATTGGATGAATTACTAGCTGCAGGTAAAAACGCCGGCCGGATCCGGGCGACAAATGATTACACCGATGCCATTCAGAACAGCGACATTACCATGGTCTGCGTTCCGACACCGAGCAAACGTAATGGCGACCTGAGTCTGGAATATATTGAGGCCGTTTGCCGTGAAATTGGCTTGGCTATGCGCGATAAACCTTCCCGACATACGGTGATCATCCGCAGTACTGTCTTACCGGGCACGGTGAAAGGGGTTGTGTTACCGATACTGGAAGATTGTGCCCAGATGAAAGCCGGCGTGGATTTCGGTTTGGGGGTCAATCCGGAATTTTTACGGGAAAGCACGGCACTGCGTGATTATGACGAGCCACCGATGACCGTCGTCGGTGTGTTGGATGACGAAACGGGTCGTTTGATGGAGTTACTTTACAGCGACTTAACGGCACCGTTTATCTGCAAGCCGATCGAAATCGCCGAGATGGTGAAATACACCTGCAATGTGTGGCACGCGGTAAAAGTCAGTTTTGCCAATGAAATTGGCAGTATCGCGAAAGAGCTGCATGTGGATGGCCGTGAGGTCATGGATGTGGTGTGCCGCGACAATAAACTCAACATTTCCAGTTATTACATGAAACCCGGCTTTGCTTTTGGTGGTTCGTGCCTGCCAAAAGACGTACGGGCGCTTAATTACCGCGCATCACAACTGGATGTGCAAACACCGCTCATTTCTTCGTTAATGCACAGTAACGAAAATCAGGTGAAACGTGCGTTTCAGATGATTGAGTCACTGAACAAACGCAAGATCGGCATGTTGGGCTTAAGCTTCAAAGCTGAAACAGACGATCTGCGCGAAAGCCCGCTGGTGGAACTGGCCGAGATGTTGATCGGCAAGGGTTATCAGCTTTCTATTTATGACCGCAACGTAAAATTTGCCAGCGTGCACGGTGCAAACCGTGATTACATCAATGGCAAGATCCCCCATGTCTCTTCTTTGTTGGCGGAAGACGAATCAGAGCTACTCGATAATGTCGATGTGCTGATCGTTGGCAATAAAGATAAGGCATTTCAAGCCATGCTGGAGTCGTGGCCAGAAGACAAATA
The DNA here is from genome assembly GCA_903931645.1 of uncultured Tolumonas sp. Taxonomy (GTDB): domain Bacteria; phylum Pseudomonadota; class Gammaproteobacteria; order Enterobacterales; family Aeromonadaceae; genus Tolumonas. Next base: position 14,474 of record CAIZDF010000587.1, on the reverse strand, counting down.
TCTGGTCGATTTGGCCGGTTTTATGACGAACACATCGGTCGTCAATAAACAGGGTATTTGTTGGTAACCATACGATCAGCAGTCTGATGTTCTGACTGTCTGCTCATCACTGATCGCAATGCTTTTGCCCCATATTGTTATGGGTTGGGCGGGTTTTCCCGACGCAGGGCAGAAGTGTTGCGATCCCCTGAATATTCATGCCGGGGCGGGCTGAAAGGGGGTGAGTTATGCAATGGATGCAAACTACGACAGGTTGGTTATTGCTGGGATGCTTGCTTTGTGCGTTGGCATTATTGGTGCCGCCCGACGTGTTTTCCGCCGGGCACCCTGAGTTTTTGCTGGTGGTTGGTGGCATCGGGCTATGGCGCTATGGCGTGGGTTTAATGCATTACCTGCGTGGGCTGTTTTTTTGCTATGTCGTGTTTCCTCGCCATCGCAAGCAGGCTGAGGCTGCCGTGCTGGCACAACCGCCATCGCACATTTATCTAATGGTGACCAGTTTTCGCATTGATGCGATGACTACCGCCATGGTCTATCGCTCGGTGATCAGTGAAGCCATTCATTGCGGTTATCCGGCTACGGTAGTGGCATCGATTGTTGAGCTGTCTGATGAATCACTGATCCACACCTTGTGGCAACAGGCTGCACCACCGCAGGATCGCGTCACGTTACGTTTCGTCCGCATTCCTGGCACCGGTAAACGTGATGGGCTGGCGAATGGTTTTCGGGCCATTGCGCGGGATATGCCGGATGCACAGGCGCTGGTCGCGGTAGTGGATGGCGATACCGTGTTGTCTGACGGCATTATTCGGCAATCCTGCCCTTATTTTTCCCTGTTTCCCAATGTTGGCGCGCTGACAACCAATGAGTATTGCGATGTGCTTGGCAGTTACTGGATGAGTCAGTGGCACAAGCTGCGCTTTGCCCAACGGCATATCAGCATGTGCTCAATGGCATTGTCAAAACGGGTATTAACCCTGACCGGACGGATGTCGTTGTTCCGTGCCAGTGTAGTGACCGAGCCGGAATTTATCTCGGATGTGGAGAACGATCATCTGGATCACTGGCGGCTGGGGCGCTTCAAATTCCTGACTGGCGATGATAAATCAAGCTGGTTCAGCATGATGCGGCAGGGCTGGGATACCTATTATGTTCCTGATGCGGAAATCACTACGGTAGAGCACCCGCCGTCAAAAAGCTTTATTGCGGCTGCCCGCCAACTGATGTTTCGCTGGTATGGCAATTCATTACGGCAAAATTCACGGGCCACCCGTCTTGGCATCAAACGTCTGGGCTGGTTTACCTATTACGTGTTGTTTGATCAACGCATCTCGATGTGGACCAGTGTTTTGGGGCTGACGGCGGCGGTGTTAGCCGGTTTCAAATATGACATTGGTTATCCGGTGATCTATCTGCTGTGGATCGCAGTGACCCGCACGCTGGTGTCACTGATGCTGCTGGCTTCCGGTCACAAGGTGGGGCCGGGTTTTCCGCTGATGCTCTATTTCAACCAAATCTTTGGCTCGCTGATCAAAATCTACGTGGTGTTCCGCCTGGATCGCCAGTCGTGGACACGTCAAAACACCAAACTGAAACATGATCATGGTGCGTTTCAAACCTGGTTTAACCGCTGGTCCACGACTGCCATGACGTTTTCGGCGGTCAGTGTATTTATGGCGGTGGTAGTTCATCTGGTTTAGTCCGGCCAATCGGCTTGTTAAGCCAATGACAGGATGACATTGAGGCTGCAAAGGAAGGGGATGAAAGATGGCGACTGCAAATTTAAATCTGGTTCATGAGACCGAAGCACAACGACGCCACGCACGGGTGAAAATTCCAGCCCGGTTGATCGTGACTGATCCGCAACATAATCAATATGTCCTGGAGTTGAATGAGATTTCAGCCAGTGGTTTCAGTGTAATGAATGAAGATGCCCGTTTGCATGTTGATCAGGTCTATCGGGGACGTCTGTTATTTAACTTTGATGCCGTGGAATTTGTGCTGAAGGTAAATTTCAAGGTGATTCACCAATGGGTTGATGAACATCGGTTCGGCTGCGAATTTCAGGATCTGGGCACACAGGAGATATCCACCTTACGTTTGTTAATCAGCAAGTTTCTTGGCGGGGAAATTGCGCAGGTCAATGATGTATTAACGACCTTAAGTCGGGAAAATTTCACTAAAGCGCGAAAAGTAGTCAACACCAGCGCCGGGCTGACGGGTTGGGCGAAAACCAAGGCCTTGTTGGCAACGGCACTCATGTTTGTGGTGGGGCTGGGGGCATTCGCTTATTTGCTCAGCACGTTGGCGAGCCATTATCTGGTTAGCGCTGCGCGCAGCGCATCCGTGACCTTGCCACAACAAGCGGTGTTGATGCCCAAAGAAGGTAATGTCGAATTATTGGTCAAGGTGGGGGCTACGGTTAAGGCGGGTATGCCGGTGGCAAGAGTGCAAGCGCCGTGGGCAGAACAGGTCACCACATTATTAAAAGCCAGTGCGACACCGGATCCCAAATTGCTGTCGTTATTGCAAACCCAGATGGATTACACCCTACCCAGCCCCTGTGATTGTATGGTGCTGAGCACCGGTGTGACCAACGGCCAGTTTTTGGAACGGGGAAAACCGGTCGTGCAGCTGGTGCCGCCACAGAGCCAGCCTTATGTGCAAGCGAATTTCGATTATGTCGATTATGCCAAGCTGACCGCCGGACGTAAGGTCGTGCTGACTCTACCGGATGGTTTGCCTGAAGTCAGCGGCACTATTTCTCAAGTGCAGATGACCGACGCAATACCAATTCCGGCATTAGGCGCGGTGATGGTGCAGATCAAACCGGATCAAGTCTTACCAGCGAGCACGGTTAGTTCACCGGTGGCAGTTTCTGTCGCACCTGTTTGGTTTGATCGGCTGCGAATGGCTGTCGCGATGCAGGTGAAAAAATTCACTCAAACTGAGGCTGGTTAATCATGAAACGGAACGTTTTGATGATGGCGTTAATGGGCTTTGGTTTATCGGCTTGCCAAAGCTATACCGCGCAAATGCAACCGCAGCAGCATAGCCGAATTAAAATTTCACCGACGCAACAATGGTCTGCCTTACAGGATGTGGGGTATGACGGTGTTAAACCGGAGAAGGTCACTGATTATCTGCTGCTGGGCAAAAATGCTCAGCAGCGGGAACAGGCCAGACAGCTGTTAAAAGCGCAGTTACAGCATGATCCGAGTGGTGAAAAAGAGCTGCTTTATATAGCTAATTTAATGCAGGTCATCGAGCTGGAACCGGGCTGGGCGGATGAGATCCGTAACACGCTCTGGGCACGGCAGCAACGCCGGGGTGATGTGATGTATGAACTCATTACTTTTTATGCCCGTTATCCACAACAGCCCGGTTATTCCGATTTACGCCAGCTGGTTTCGCAATCGGATAAGCGGCTGGCACCCAATCAACGCAGCTGGTTGTGGGCGATGGTACGGTTGCCAGAGATGCTGAAAACGCAAACGACAGCGGCTGAATTGCGCAGCATGTGTCAGCAAATTTCATTTAATACGCCAGCGTTTGGATATGTGCAGCCATCCGATCTGCAATTGTGTCGCCGGGCGCAGCTGATGTTATTGCGCCAAAACGGCGGTAATGATTGGCCTGAGCTGTTTACGGCTATCAGCTCTGAACTAAAAAGTGGGCGGTTGCTCGACAGTGATCTGTTACCGCTGATGCAGATACTGCAAAGCACAGTGGCCGGTGCGCCGATGAATGAACAGGCACTGGCATTAGGCCGGTTGGCTCAACCGCAAAATCACGATGTCGCGTTGGCAGTTATCTCGATATTGCTTAGCCAACCGGGCGATGAAGCTGAAACCAAGCATTTCGAGCAACAACTGCTGCAACTACAGCAACAAGGTGATCCACAAGCATCCTACTTACTGGGGCGACTCTATCTGGAAGGGCGACGTAAAGCGGCTGATCCGGTGGTAGCGGAAAAGATGCTGAAAGCTGCCGCCGATCTGCCGGAAGCCAACTATTTATTGGGGCGTCTGTATCTGAGTGGCCTGCTAACGGGAACACCGCAAATCCAGCAAGGCGTCGATTTGCTGGTGCAAGCAGCTCGCCAAGGGCATGCCAGAGCGGATGAGGCTTTAGCGATAGCTTTTCATAACACACCTGGTGTGAAGGCCAACCCGGTCTATGCCTGGGTGTTTACCTCATTGGCTCAGCAAAAACTGAATAGCCCGTCATTACAACAATTACGTTCGTCATTGGTGTTAGATAAACAGCATCAACTACAAGCCCATGAGTTGCTAACACAAGAACTGCGCGCTCGTAATGTCGACGGTATGCCGTTATCAATTGCACCGCAATTAGCCTCGGAGGGGGAAGGAACCAACAGTGAAGAGCAGAAAAGAAATGATTCAGAACTGGTGAATAATTTCTGAGTTGTCTGCCGATCCCTATACCGAAGTTCAGCATCAAGGAGCAGATAATGAACAAAATTGTGATAGTCGGTCTTCTCGCGTGCGGGCTCATGTTTACACAATGGGCGCAGGCAGAGTTCTATACGGTGCAAACCATTTCGACACAGGTTGCCCATCCTGCGTTACCGGCTTTGCCGGATATCAGTGGTTATAACCGGAATGCCATTTTGCAAAAACAGGCCAAATGGCAGAAACCCGCCCATATTACCTTTGAACGTATGATCAACAATGTGGCGACCCGGAAGTTTTTTAAGGGTGGCAAACTGGGCATGTGGGCACAAAAACAAGGCCAATTTCCCAAGGCGATCTATGTTCACGATGGCATTCTGACCTTACCGGCTTTGCATAAGGCCATGCCGGATGCGTTGGTTAAATTGAATAAACAGCAGTATTTGCTGCGGTTTCCCATTGTGGTAATGAATCATGCCGCATTCGCGATTGCCCCCGGGGAAGAGCTGTTGCTTTCTCATGAACGGGGCAGTTTTCTGGTTAATGCAGGTGATGTATTTATTGTCGATGCTGCTTTACGCGGTTGGAGCGAGAAAACCAATTCTCCGGCCAAATATAACGGTAAAAAAGAGGAGTACCGGCCATTTTATATCGGCTGGAGTGGCTCGGAGACTTATGCCTATGGTTCGTTAATTGAGAGCCTCGGTTCACTGAATAGTAAGGCGTATGGTTTTACGCTGTCGACCTATTCGGAACAAGATCAGATGTATGCTCCGCTGACACTTAACCGGTTGCAACATCCCCGCGGCTGGTTGGTAAACAATCGGGTAACCGATATGTTTTATGGCTTCTACTCTTATGAAGCGAATGATGTGGTGCTGATTGGTAATAAATATTACGACAACATTTATTACGGCATCGACCCGCATGATCGCTCTCATCATCTGATTATTGCTAATAATGAGGTGTGGGGCACGAAAGTTCGCCATGGCATTATTGGTTCGCGTGATGTCAGCGGCGCGTTTATTTTTGGCAATCTGTCACACGATAACAAGCAGGCCGGGATCATGCTTGATCGCGCCAGTAACCATAACGTTGTTGTGCAAAACAGCAGTTATAACAATGGCAGTGATGGGCTGGCGGTGTATGAAAGTCATCATAATCTGATCGCCGATAACCATTTTTATAATAACCAGTATCACGGCATCCGCTTTCGCAACAGCCTTGATGTGACCCTCAAAGACAACCTCATTCTACAAAACGGTCATTACGGAATTTATGGCTATTTAAGCGATCTTTCAGCACACGCTCCCTTACCCGGTCATGAAGCCCGCGATCTGAAACTTGACCCGTATGAGATGCGCGGCTCTGGTTATATCAGTGGCGGTGTCATTGCGTTAAATGGCAGTGGCGCACTGTTTACCACCGGTTTAGAAGCCGTAGAAATTGGCAAATTAGCCTTAGATGAAAATGGTAAACGTCGTGAAATCACCTTGGGTGGCGATTTAGTGCCTTATACCGATGTGATTTCTACCGTCTGGTATGGCGATGTTAAAGAGGTGTTGTTCAGCCGCGCAGTCTCAACGAAACGCTCGAACGCGCTCAATTCTGTTTCACTGGAGGTGGCCAATGAATAAGTTCGCACCCATTTTTAGTGTTCTGACATTTCTATTGAGTGTCACCGGCGCTGGCGTGTCACAGGCGGCTGATAATGATTTGCCTAAATATGCTGCCGAACCTTGCTGTCAGTTGTGCCCGGAAGCACAAAAAACATCGGCAGAAGTTGCTTTGAAGGAAGGGAGCGCCGGTTGGTTGTTTGCGGCTACAGAGCGGGCGAGCAATGCCGAACCATTAACAACCCCAGAGCGCGCTTTTTTGCTCAAATTACTGGTGCAGGAGTTAGCGCAAAAAGGCACCACTGTGATGCTGGTTATGCCGCCATCGCGGACGTTGATGTATGCCGATCATCAGCTGAGTAAGGGAACCGCTGCTGAAACAACGAAAGAATATCTACAGACTTTGCTCTTTTTTCGTCAGGCCGGTTTTTTAGTGCCCGCGTATGAGCGTTTGCAGCCAACAGTGTCGGGATCAGCAGAGCCGTTTTTCTTCAAACGTGACATACACTGGACGTCATCTGGCGCGAAACAAACTGCACAATTAGCGGCTGCGGATATTCGCAAATTAGCGTTGTTTGAACACCAACCTGAACAACGTTTTGAAACCTCTGCGCAGGGTGTGCTGAAAATCAGTGGGCTATTAAATAATCAGTCGCAGGCACTGTGTGGCGGCCAGCGTTATCCACTGGAGTTCACGCCGCACTTTGTCACCAAAGCGGTTGATGTGGCAACAACGACAGCTGATGACATCTGGCTGATCGGTTCCAGTCAATCGGTGGAGAATCGTTTTAATTTCAATGGTTTTTTACAGCAGAGCCTATCACGAAAGGTCAGTAATTATACGCCTGATGACGGCAACAGCAGCGTCGGATGGACGAAATTACTGACCTCGGAGGCTTTCCAAACTAAACCGCCAAAACTGATTTTATGGGAATTGCCATATGAGCATCGCAAACTCAGTGCATCGCAATTACGGCAAATGGTTGCGTTAGTGAATAACGGTTGCGAGTCTTATCCGACGCTGGAGCAGAAAACACAGGTTTTTCAGGGGAACAAACTGAACGATGTGATCTTCGGCGCCAACCTGCTGAAGACGCATCCTAGTCAGTTGATTTTTGATTTGAAATTAAGCGATCCATCCATCGAACAATTACTGCTCACAGTCTGGTATTCCGATGGCGGGAAAAGTGATTTTCAGATCAGAAAAAACAGTCAGCTCACTGACAGCGGACGTTTTAGTTTTGTGTTGGGTAATGTCGAGATGAAACAACCGCGCTTTTTCGTTTCCCTTGATTTAGCCCTGCCTGGCGCTGCGCGTGGAAAAACTACTATCAATGCCAGCGTCTGTCATTTCCCCGATAACTTGTTACAGACCGCAGGGAGATGAAGATGAACATAGCACGCAGTTATTCAGTGATTTCTCTGACGGGTTTTCTCTTGGCTGGTCTCTTTGCCTGTTTTGGGGCTGCACCGGCTAATGCGGTATTGCAGGCGCCGGTGGGCTATCTGCAAGGCCATCTGACTATTGGCATATCAGAGCAGGCCACAGATTGCCCGCCACTGAACTTCTATCAGGGCGGGCTTGAGATCCCCAGTAAATATGTGCAGTCGGAAAAATCGAAAGATGTGATCGACGATGACAACGAAGCACGCTATGAAGCGTTGTCGGCACCGATGTCTGATTTACAGCAATTATCGGCGGCGTTGACGGACAAATTATTTAAAGGCAAAGGCACCGAGCAGGATCTGCAATGCTTACGTCAGCATTGGCTGGCGTGGGCCAAGGCTGGTGCGCTGCTGCAACCGACTAAGTCTGCAGTGGGAAAAGCCATTCGGAAATGGACGCTGGGAGCTGTTGCTGCCAACTATCTGAAAATAAAACTAAACCTGCCAGAGGATGACCCCAGCTTTCCGAAAGTGGAACGTCAGGCGTTGGAACGCTGGCTGGGGTTAGTCGCTGGTGAAGTAGTAAAAGATTACAGCCATCGCAAACCAGATCAGATCAACAATCACGATTATTGGGCCGCCTGGGGGGTGATGACGACTGCAGTCATACTGAATCGCTCCGATCTGTTCAATTGGTCTGGCGAGGTTTATCTCAATGCGATGGCCCACATTAACGCCGATGGTGAGTTGCCCAATGAGTTGAAACGTCGCAGTCGGGCTTTGAGTTATCACAACTTTGCCCTGCAACCCTTGGTATTGCTGGCTGCTTTTGGTGAAGCCAATGGTCAGCACTGGTTGAGTGCTGATAATGCAGCATTGCAACGTTTGGCGGCACTCGTGATCCGCAATTTGGATGACAGCAGTGCACTGGCGCAGGCAGCAGGGGCTAAACAAGTCAAAGAAAGTCTGCGTGAACATGGGCGGCTTGCCTGGCTGGCACCTTACATCGCTATCTCGGGTAACCGGGAGTGGTTACCGTTACTTAAATCGTTATCAACACTGAAAATGACCCGCTTGGGTGGCGATCTTAGTTACCTCTATTTGCGCAACGAGCCTGGATTTACGCAATAAATCAGGATTTACGCAATAAGCCAGGGCTGGCTGATAAACAAGCCCGTGTAGTCATAGGGACGATGTCCTTAAACAGCATGAGCAGCATGGAGCAATAATCATGATCCCAGTCATTCTCTCAGGTGGTAGTGGTTCACGTCTTTGGCCGCTTTCCCGTAAGCAATATCCAAAGCAGTTTCTGAACTTATTAGGTGACCACACGCTGTTACAGCAAACAGTCATGCGGTTGCCGGAAAAACAGTTCGGTAAACCATTTTTGGTTTGTAATCAGTTGCATCGTTTTATCGTACGCGAACAGATGCAACAAATCAGCCGTGCGACACACAGCGTGTTGCTGGAACCGTTTGGGCGGAATACAGCACCGGCAGTGGCCTTATCCGCCATGTTGATCACTGAGGAAGAGGGTGACGACCTGATGCTGGTATTACCGGCCGACCATGTGATCCGTGATTTACCGGCATTTCATGCGGCTTTAGAACGCGGGCGTGCGGAAGCGGAGGCCGGCAAACTGGTGTTATTCGGCATTGTGCCGACTGCGCCGGAAACTGGTTATGGTTATGTGAAAAGCCATTCGGTGAATGGGCTGGAAGCGGTGCCGGTAGAGCGGTTTGTTGAAAAACCCGATCGTGCCACGGCGATCAGTTTTCTCGCCAGCGGTGACTATTTCTGGAACAGCGGCATGTTCATGTTTAAAGCCAGCCGTTTCCTGCAGGAGTTGAAAAAATTCCAGCCGGATATTTATGACATTTGCCAGTTGTCATTAGAACGCAAATTCCGCGATCTCGATTTCTGGCGCATTGATCCCGACAGTTTTGCGTTTTGCCCAGATGATTCTATCGATTACGCCATCATGGAAAAAACCGATGATGCCGTGGTAGTGCCGTTGCAGGCGGGCTGGAGCGATGTCGGTAGCTGGTCGGCTTTGTGGGAGGAACAAGACAAAGATCCGCAATTCAATCTGGTGAAAGGCGCTGCCGAGCTGATTGATACCGATCATTGTTACGTCCACACCACCCATCGGACAGTCAGTCTGATCGGCATGCAAGATACCGTGGTCATTGAGACCAAGGATGCCGTGCTGGTGGCGAATATTAATAAAGTGCAAGACGTCAAACAGCTGGTGAAAAAACTGGAAAAAGAGGATCGCCCGGAAGCACAACATCACCGGGAAATGTTCCGGCCATGGGGCAGCGTGGATGCCATTGATAAAGGGCAGCGGTTTGGTGTGCAGCACCTGACAATTCAACCACAACAAAGCATTTCACTGCATCGCCATTTACATCGCTCTGAACATTGGGTGGTGGTGTCGGGTTGTGCGCAGGCCACCATTGGCGACGAAACCATTTTGATGGGGGAAAACCAATCTACCTATATCCCTGCCGGTGTCTTCCACCGACTGAGTAACCCAGGCCAGGTACCGCTGGAGATCATCGAGATCCAGACCGGCAGTTATCTGCAGGATAAAGATATCGAGCGGGTGGCAGACATGTATGGTCGGGTTAATGAACGGGATTCGACGCCAGCGCAAAACTGGCCGATGGCACAGGGAGTGCGCATCGTTCCGCATTAACCATACGCTGACAGCAGCCCATGTAGAAAGGCTCTGCCAGCACTTTGTTGCAACAGGATCGTTGATAGCAGAGGACAGCAAAATGGGATCATTTAATTGCTTTAAAGCCTACGATATCCGTGGCCGATTGGGTGACGAACTGGACGAAGATGTTGCCTATCGTATCGGGCGTGCTTATGCCCGTTATCTGAATGCGCGTGCCGTTGTAGTGGGCGGTGATGTGCGCCTTTCCAGTGAAGGATTAAAACAAGCGCTGGTACAAGGGTTACGCGACAGTGGTGCCGATGTTATCGATTTAGGTATGACCGGCACCGAAGAGATCTATTTCGCCACCTGGTTTTTGGGGGTTGACGGCGGCATTGAAGTCACCGCGTCACATAACCCTATCGACTATAACGGCATGAAACTGGTGCGCAGCGGCAGTCGGCCAATCAGTGGTGACACCGGCTTGAATGAGATCCGCCGTATGGCTGAGATGATCGATTATGGCCCGCAAGCCGGCATTCCCGGGCTGTATCGTCAGGAAAGCATTCTGTCGGCGTATATTGATCACCTGATGAGTTATATCGATTTCAGTAAATTAACGCCGAAAAAACTGGTCGTAAATGCTGGCAATGGGGCTGCTGGTCATGTGATCAATGCCATTGAAAAGGTGTTTATCAGCCAACGGGTGCCGGTGCAATTGATTAAGATCCACAATGAGCCGGACGGCACATTCCCGCATGGTATTCCTAACCCGTTGTTGCCGGAAAATCGCGCGGACACGGCCAATGCAGTACATGCCTATGGTGCTGATATGGGGATCGCGTGGGACGGCGATTTTGATCGTTGTTTCCTGTTTGATCAACACGGTGAATTTATCGAGGGGTATTACATCGTTGGTTTGCTGGCGGAAAGTTTTCTGCTGAAGAAACCCGGTGCCCGCATTATTTACGACCCGCGCCTGACGTGGAACACCGAAGAGATCGTCACTCAAACCGGTGGAGTGCCGGTGATGTCGAAAACTGGTCATGCTTTTATCAAAGAGCGCATGCGCGCCGAAGATGCGGTCTATGGCGGCGAGATGAGCGCCCATCACTATTTCCGTGATTTTGGTTATTGCGACAGTGGCATGATCCCGTGGTTACTGGTGCTGGAGCTGTTGTGTGTCCGCAAACAACCGCTGTCGACATTGGTAGCCGAACGCATTGCCCGTTACCCATCACCGGGTGAAATTAACAGCCACCTCAGCGATCCGAAGCAGGCGATCCAGCGTGTGTTAGATGCATACAGCGGGCAGGCGTTGAACATCGATTACACCGATGGCATCAGTCTGTCCTTCGATGATTGGCGTTTTAATCTGCGCAGCTCGAATACCGAACCGGTTGTGCGACTGAATGTTGAGTCGCGCGCTGATGAAGTGTTGATGCAACAAAAGACAGCGGAAATTTTATCGCTGTTACGCCAGGAGGGCTAAATCATGAAAATGATGGAAGAGACATTTCAGGCCGCGTGGCAAGCCATTGGCGGTGAAATGCTGCAACAGCCATTGTGGCTGATTAATAGTCTGCAACCTTATGATTGGGGCACGACCGATGTATTGCCCTGGTTGCTCGGTATTGAAAACCCGCAACAACAACCACAGGCGGAAGTGTGGGTCGGTGCTCACCCGAAAGCACCTTCACAGGTAGTGTTTCCCGATGCACAGTTTTCACTGGAACAACTGATCGACGGGCAACCGCATGCCATTCTCGGTGCGCGTTCGATCCAGCGCTTCGGGCCGAAATTACCGTTTTTATTCAAAATCTTGTCGGCCAAAAAAGCCTTGTCTATTCAGGTGCACCCTGATTCGGCGCAGGCGCAAGCAGGTTTTGCCCACGAAAATGCAATTGGTATTCCGCTCACCGCTGCAGAGCGTAACTACCATGACGCCAATCATAAGCCGGAGTTGTTATACGCACTGACGCCGTTTGTCGGCTTAGTCGGGTTCCGGCCCATTGCTGAGATCGTGCGCTTGTTAGTGTTAGTCGGTGAGCACCAATTGCTGACTTGGGCGAAACGACTGCAAAAAGAGGGGGAAACGGCACTGGCGGCTTTTTATAGCTGGCTATTGTTGTTGTCGGGCAAAGAGCTGGAACATCTGCTCTCTGCTGCCGGCCCCAGCCTGCAATTCCAACATGAACCCGCTTTTGCTGAAGTGCGGCGGTTAGCACTGGAGCACCCAGGCGATAGCGGGATTTTGTCTCCGCTCGTGCTGAATCTGGTCTCGCTGGTGCCGGGGGAGGCGATGTTTATTCCCGCTGGCACACCGCACGCTTATCTGCGGGGAACGGGTGTTGAGGTCATGGCCAGCTCAGACAATGTGTTGCGGGCTGGGTTAACGAAAAAACATATCGCACCGGATGAACTCCTGTCGACGGTGATCTTTCGCAGTATGACGCCAGATATTATGCGCCAGCCTGCAAACAAACAGTCTGTGAATCAAATAGAACAGCGGTTTCCTGTACCGGTGGATGACTTTGAGCTCTCGATTCTACGCCTGCAAAGTGGCGACACTTTTCCGGTCGGACTGTTACCCGAGGTTGAACTGTTATTTTGCCTGAAAGGCACGATCACGCTAACCAATGCACAAGGCGAACCGTGGACACTGACGCCTGCGTCCAGTGTGCTGCTGCCGGCAGCCAGTCAGGGCTGGCAACTGAGCGGCCATGGCAAAGTCGCAAGGGTGCGTATTGGCCCATCATTGATGCATTAACTTCGTCGATGCCACGTTATGACTAAAGTGGCAAAGAGGTTTCCTCTGGAGGATAAAGTAATGAAAAAAGCAGGATATCTGATTGCACTGTTGCTTGCGTTCTGGCATTTGCCAGGGCTTGCGGCCAGCAGTTGTACGACCGCTAATCTGCGGTATGCCAACTCCAGCAATACCTTATATCTACAAACGGGCGGTATTTGTCGGGTCGCTGATATTGCGGCATTGAAACCGCTACAACTGGTTAATCAGGGCGGGGGGATCTATCTGTTAAAGGCGAACCTCAAATTAACCGATGGTTCTGCGTTACTGATTGATGGTAATGATCCGACAGATCCTGTCATTGAGTTTCGTCTGTTGTCTAACAACACCGGGCTGGCCAATAGTGTCGTTAATCTGACCGCCGATTACGGCATTGTGCAAATTAATCATACCAAAGTGCTGTCGTGGGACGAAGCGGTACAGGGGCCGGACACTGATTACACCACGGCTAATCGGGCCTACATTCGTGTGCGATCCGGTGCTGCCGATAAACAATCACGCATGGATGTCACCGGCAGTGATATCGGTTATCTGGGCTATTACGCCTCGGAATCATACGGGTTAACCTGGAAAGTATCGGGCACGCTGAATGACGTTCGTGTGTATGGCAATATTCTCAATAGCCGCATCCACAATAACTATTTCGGGGTATTCACATACGGTGCTTACGGCATGATGATCAGCGGTAACGAGTTTGATCATAATGTGAAATATGGGCTGGATCCGCATGATGACTCCGATTATCTGACCATCACCAGTAACAGTTCCCACCATAATGGCGACCACGGCATTATCTGCTCGCAGCGCTGCAACAATCTGGTGATCCGCTACAACAATAGTTACAGCAATGCGGGTCATGGCATCATGTTGCATCGTTCGGTGGATTATTCGCTGGTCGAGAATAATCAGGTATTTGATAACGAAGATACCGGTATTGCGTTGTTTGAAAGTAACAACAATATTATTCGCGGCAATATTGTGCAGGGTAATAAAACCGGTATTCGGCTCTCAGTCGGGTCATCCTATAACAATTTTCAGGGCAACATGATTTACGGCAACACCGATAACGGTATTTATACCTTTAAAGGGACGGATGAACCGGAGCGGGTAGGCAATGATGGTATCAATCGTGGCAACGTGTGGTCGCAAAACGATATCACGGCGACAGGCGCTTATATTCTAAAATTGAATGCTACCGATGGAGACACTTTCAGCGGCAATGATTTTACCGGTAATCCACTGGCTAAGTTTTATGTGAAAGGGGCAACTAATACTATCTATACCGACAATTTACTGGATCCAGGTACGTCATTACCTTGAGGTTGTTATTTCCGAAAAATCCCCTTTTTGCCCGGAATTTTTCCGGGTTTTTTCTTAGATTAATTATTATTTAGCTCGGTGTTCATCTCTGAATGCTAAAGGGCTCATCGATAGATTAGTTTTGAAGAAACGGCTAAAAACACTCTGTGATGAAAAGCCAATCGACTCACTGATCTCTTGCATAGAATATTTTGATTCTATTAGTAATTCACAGGCTATTTTTATTTTTGTCTCTTTTAATAAGGTAATAAAAGAGGTGTTTT